>DBVY01000010.1 GCA_002308575.1 Christensenella sp. UBA1252 | reverse complement strand
ACCAGTTGAGCTACACCCCCAAGGCTATTTCATTATAGCAACTTCGCTCGGAGAGTGCAAGCGTTTGCGTAAATTTTTATAAAACGGTAGTTTTCGGATCAAACCTCGGGGTTTTCGGGTGCGTCGGGTTTCTTTTCGTAGCGGACGTACTCGCAATCGGACAAGGCGGCGCGGGCGGTCATGGCTTCGAAGCAAAGGTCGCGGAGTTCTTGTTTCTTTTCGGATACCGTAGAGGATTCCTTCGGGAAGAAAGGACCGTCCACGTAGACAACGGTTTTCGGGCGCTTGCCGAATTTGCGTTTTTTATAAACGGTCGTAAACGTAAAGACGGGCTTGCCGCTCTCCGCGGGATAGCGGAACGAAACGGAGGAAAAGGGGCGGATCTTCGTATAGTACGGCCAAATATGCGCTTCGGGATAGATCGTGATGACCCGTCCTTCCTGCTCGAAAGTTTCGACCGCTCGGACGAATTCTTTCATCTTTCCGACCGAAAGCGGGATCGGGATCGCGCCGAACGCTTTGACCATAAAACGCATGCCCGGAATATTCATGCAATCGGCGTTCGCGATGATATACGCTTTTTTCGGAAAGGCAACCGCGCCCGGGCAATAGGCGTCGCCCGCGGTACGCGTGTGGTTTCCATAGAGAAAATAACCCGTCTTGCGGTAGGGTTTGAGTTTTTTGCGACCGACGATCTTTTCGTGAAACACGATCTTTTGAAACAGAAACCCGAACGGGATCCCGAAAAGATAGTATAAAAAGAAAGCCGCCGCCCGCGCGATCGGGTTTTTGAACGCGAAACGATAAGAAGGCGGCAGATCTTTATGCTCGATCCCGTTCGCCGCAAAGTCGTCCGAGGTTTCGGAAGAATAATAAAGGACTCTTTCCATTACGCGTTCTCCCCCGCTTTTCCCTCTGCGACGCGCTTGACCATATCTTCCATTTTTTCCATACAGACGTCGAGGGGCGAAACGCATTGCGCCGCTTCGTACAGCTTTTGATAGCGCGCAAGTTCATCTCTGTTTTCGTAAAGATAGTCGATCTTTTGCGCCAGCGTTTTCGAGTCGTTTTTCTTAAACTTGACCCAATCGTCCGCGGCGAATGCTTTCGTAGCGCTCTTTTTCGAGTCGCAAATCAAAGCGACGAGCCCCGACGCAATGGCTTCGGTGCAGGCGATCGCCTCGATCTCGACGGACGCCGTGTGGACGTACAAATCGGCGGATTTCAAAATGCGGATCAGCTCGTCCTGCTCGTGAAATCCGAAAACACAATCGACGCCGCGCTTCCTCGCGATCCTTTCGTACCTGTTTTTGTTCGGACCGTCGCCCGCGAGGATCACGCGCACGTTTTCGCGGTTTCGCGAACGCCCGACCGCGCGCAAAAGCACCTGTTGCGCTTTTTCGTCGCTGTATCTGCCCGTGCAAACGATCGTGAATTTGTCGTTTTTGATCCGATCTTCTTCTTTGAGCGGTTCGAAGAACGCGGGATTGACGCCGTTTGAAATCACGTAAGCCGGAACGTTGTTTTTCGTGTGCCGACGGAACACGTCGCGAATAAACGCCGTCGGGTAATGGATCGCGGCGCAATGGCGATACACGGTATGATTAAACACGCGATAGGTAAAATGATTTGCCAATCGGCTGTCCATCAAAAACAGATGCGCCGTTAGGTTCTCGGCTTGACAATGGAAACTCGCCGCGATCGGCTTTTTGAGTTCCCTCGCGATCTTGACCGCCGCTTTCCCGAGCGCGAACGGAATCTCGATATAGACGAGATCGGATTTTCCGATGACGCGGCGAAGCAAGCCTTTATCCGGCTTTGCGAGCGTCACCCCGTTTTTGGCGAGCACGCCGTTTAAAAACTTTCCGAAATTTATATTCGGAACGCAATAATGGTCTTTTTCCTCTTTTCTGGTTTGATCGGACGAAACGATAAAGACTTCGTGTCCGTTTGCCCTCAAATGTTTGACAAAGTTTTCCGTTGCGATCACGGTTCCGTTGTTTGCCTTTCCCAGCACGTCGCAAATATATGCGATTTTCATTTTGTTCTCCCCTTGTTGATTTTAGCCCCCGTTCGGCGGCGTTTATACTCTATCACGGTTTTTCGCGAATGCAAATGAAAAGAAAAGGTTCCTTTCTCTCGATCTCGATCCGCCCGGTAGAATCGCGAAAATGGAATTCCACCAAAGCGGGAATTATACGGAAAGGGTTTGAAATTAAGGGTTTTTCGTGCTACAATACAAGGTATGGACAATTTACGTGAAATCATAACCGAGAACTTGCTCGACCTTCGCCGCAAAAACAAAATGACGCAACAAGATCTCGCAAAGCAAATCAATTATTCGGATAAAGCCGTTTCTCGCTGGGAAAACGGAGAGGTCTTGCCCGACGTGGAAACGCTCGCGAAGATTGCCGAAGTGTACGGCGTTCCCCTTTCCCGCATCTTGGAGAAGGACGCCGCCGAGGAAAACCCTTCGCAGAAAAAAGATCCCGTAAACTTGACGAAAGCCATCATCGCCGCTATCTCCGTCTGCGTCGTTTGGGCGATCGCCGTCGTTTTATTCGTCTACATTCGGATCTTCTTGCATAAGACCGTTTGGCAGGTCTTTCTTTGGTCGATCCCCGTTTCCGCAACCATTTTGCAACTCTTCAACACGCGTTGGATCAAGATCCCTTTCCTTTCCACGATCTGTTCGTCCATTTCGATTTGGGGCTTGATCACGGCGGTTTATTGCACGTTTATTACCTACAACGTTTGGCTGATCTTTTTGATCGGAATCCCTTTGCAGGCGATCGTTTGCCTCGTTTCCCTTTTAAAAAAGGAATGGCATAAACAAAAAACGGTTTGATGAACTATTTGTTTTTCGATTTGGAATTTGCCTCCTGCCAAGGCGGTTATCATAAGATCTGCGAATTCGGTTACGCATTGACGAATTCGGATTTTTCTTTGATCGAGCGCGGTTGTTTGCTGATCAATCCTTTGATCAAGCGAAACGAATGGGACTTTTACGCGCTGAAAAAGATCATCAAGAGAAAGATCTCCGATTTTACGAGCGAGCCTTCTTTCACCGCCTATTATCCGAAGATCCGAGAGCTCTTTGAATCGTCCGCGTTCGCATTCGGACATTCCACGGTCGGCGACGTGCAAGCACTCAATCAGGAATGCAAGCGCTTTGGTCTCGCCCCGCTCGCTTTCTCCTTTTTCGATCTCTCCGAGTTTTACAGAAAATACACGCACAGTAAAGAGCAACGCGCTTTGACCGCGATCCTTTCGGACTTTTCTTTGGCGGGCGACGAACACGCGCACGACGCGGAATCGGACGCCTTCAACACGATGCTTTGCATAAAAGAACTGTTGCGCCGCGAGGACGAACCCGCTCTTCAAAGCGCGCCCGAAGAGGCGCTCGAAGTCTTCCTCTCGAAATACGGGATCGCGCCGCGAAAAAGCGAAACGATCTCTCCCGTTCCGCATGCGAAAAGAAAGAACGCGAAGAAACCCCGTCCCGACGCACGACCGAAAAGCTAAAAAAAACTCCCGATCAGGCGATCGGGAGTTTTTTTAATTTGAAATCGATTATTTCTTTTTCTTCTCGCGAGGAGCGGCGAGCGCGCCCATCAAAAGGTAAATCGCGTAGGCGATCAGGACGATACCGAACGCCATGCCCATATAGTGGGTAAAGGACGCGACCGTCAGGAACAAAACGCCGAGTGTGATCAGGAACGCGCCAAGCAGAAATTCGACGAGGAACAGAATCAAACTGCGGTTATTTCTCCAATATCTCAAAAGGAAGGAATCCATAAAGATACAAGCGCCTATGACGATAAAGATGATCGGGATCAAGCCGAGAATCATCGTGGCGATCTGCTTTGTTATGATATAGATACCGAGCGCAACGATCGCGCTGCCGATCGCAACGTTTTTGGAAACGAGCGTCTTTTCCCTGATAAATTCCGAAATCACCGTGATCAAACCGAGCAAGATGACGCTGATACCGAGAATGATATTCAACCATTTAAAACCAAGGTGATCCATAAAAAGAAACAACACGCCGGCGATCAAAAGCGTGATCGCGTTGATAACGGCAACCGTCTTTGAAGAAATAGTCTTTGCCATAACGACCTCCGAATCTAAAACTTGACAGCCTTTGCCGTCTTCGGGTATTATATAACAAACGAAATGCGTTTTCAAGCTATTTTTGGCAGCGCCGCATTTCGCGTAAACAAGGGAGAACAAATGAAGGTTCTATTCGTCATCAACTCTTTATACTCCAAAGGAAACGGGCTTTCCACTTCCGCGCGCCGAACGATCAAGTTTTTGAAGGAAGCGGGCGTGGACGTTCGCGTGCTTTCTTTGAAAAATTCGGATCCGAACGGAGCGCAACCCGATTTTCCCTTAAATCGCTACGAATTGCCGCTCGTCGATTTCATCATCAGAAGACAGGGGTATGCGTTTGCCGAAATCAATAAAGACGTAATCCGCCGCGCGATCGAATGGGCGGATCTGATCCATCTCGAAGAACCTTTCGATCTCGAAATCGTCGTTGCGGATATGGCGGAGAAAATGGGCGTTCCGATGACGGCGACTTATCACCTGCACCCCGAAAACCTTTTCGCGACGGCGCATTTGCAAAACAATACCTATTTGAACGGAATGACGATGCGCTTTTGGCGCAACAAAGTTTTCAATCGTTGCGAGATCGTCCAATGCCCGACCGAGAACGTTCAAACGCGCCTCGTAAAATGGCACTATAAAGCGCAGTTGCGCGTCATTTCCAACGGACTCGTGATCGAGGACACGATTCCCCTTGCCGAAAAATCCGATCTCGTTCTCAGCGATGCGAAACATAGGATCATAACGATCGGGCGCTATTCGGTCGAAAAGGATATGATCACCCTTTTGAAAGCGATGCGCTATTCGAAATTCGCGGGCGAAACCGAGCTCATTCTCGCGGGCAGAGGTCCGACCGAACGTACGCTCCGCAAATACGCGGATAAACTCTATAAGAAAGGCATTTTGAAGTATCCCGCAAAATTCGGGTTTTTCGCCCTGCCCGATCTGCAAAAACTCGCGCTTGCTTCCGACCTTTATATCCATTGCGCGATCATCGAAGTCGAAGGGCTTTCCTGCTTGGAAGCGATCCGCGTCGGGCTCGTTCCGATCATAGCGAAAGGCGACAAAACCGCGACCTCGCAATTCGCACTCAGCGAAAAAAGCATCTACGCCGAAAAGGATCCGAAGGATCTCGCCGCCAAGATCGATTACTGGCTGACCCACGAANNAATGACGAAGAACGCAAAGCGGAAGCCGTTCGCTATAAGGAAATGGACGTCGCTTACGATATCCAAAAATCCATCGCCGAACTCAAAACGATGTTTGAGGACGCGATCGAACTTCACAAAGCGAAAAAAGCAAAACGAAATAAAAACAAATAAAAAACAGGTTGCCGCGGCAACCTGTTTTCTTTTTCTCTTCCGAAGAGGCTTACAGCAAAAGCGTCTTATCTTCGCCCATACCGAGCATTCCGGTCAGGTCGTACTTGACGCCGTCCTCGTCGCGGACATAGCCTTCGAGCTCGCCGAACGTGATGTAATAATCGATGTTAACGACGCCCGCGTGCAGGATCATCGGGTTCAACCCGTAGACCTTAAAGGTCAGGTTGACCATGTCGTGCTCGTCCTTGACTCTCCATTCCGCATAGTTCCTGAAATCTTTGGTTTCGGGCGTCCTCGTAAAGGTGACGGGCGGGAGCAAGCTGGATTTTCCTTCGAACCACAAAATGTTTTCGTTGTAATCGTCCTGGTTGATGGATTGGTTGCGCGTAAGGTTGAAAGCGAGGAATTTCTTCTTGCCGTCGATCTCGCATTTACCCATTGTCGTGACCCAATCGTAATGGGCGTGGCGGGGATAATAACCTCTGTGATCGTCCACCACCGCAACGGTTTCATCGTCCGAGATCAATTCTTCGCCGTTGATCACGAGCCTGCCTTCCGCCTTAAAGAAATCCTTTTGGCTGTAAAGGGGGCGCGGACGCTTCTCGTCGAACGGAATGCTGACGACGCAGGGATCGGAAAGCCTCGTCAACGTAAATTCATAGTCGATCGTGGCTTCGGAATAATTCTCTTTGATCGCTTCGACGGCGGTCTTATCTTCCCTGCCCTCGGTGATCAGGCATTTGCCCTTATGCGAACCGGAAAGCACGCATTTCCCGTCTTGGAAATCGTTTACGTACTTCACAAAGCTGACGTCGGTATGCGCTTCCGCGACGGAGCCGTTTATAAGGTTCGGCGCGATGACCGTCTTCTTCGAAGGAAGGTTCGTGTCCCAGCAATAGACTTTTTTCGTGCGCTTATCATAAAAGACATTCATCGTCTTTCCGAAAATACCCATATCGCAAACGACCGCGAGAAGTACGCCGTTTTTCAGATGCACTTCGGTCGCCTCCCACAGAGTGAGTTTCAGTTTGTTAAAGCAATTGGGAAGCGCGGTAGGTCCCTTGAGTTTTACAAGATCCATTTCCTCGAACTCTTTGTCGAACGTTCCGAACACACAAGTTCCGTCCGGATTCACCATGCTTTTCGGGGTGGGTACCGCTCTGCGTTTTTCCGATATGTATTTACTGTATTCGCCCATAGTTTTCTCCTTTTATTGGGATATATCGTTATTATAACACCTTTATCCGTTGATTTCAAGGGTGACTTTTTAAAAAAAAGGCGGAAATTCCGTCTGAAAAAAGCTCTCGAAGCTTTCGTTTCGCCGATTGCACGCGCTTCCTCTCCGGATGCGAATACGCGAGAGAAAAGAAAGCGCGCGTTAGGTCGCCCTTTTTACGCGAGGATCTTTTTCGCTCTTTCGGACAAAAGTAAACCGAGGATCGGCGCCGCGAGGGAGAGAAACGCGAACACGGCGGGCAGTATTGCCGTGGAAACGATCGAGCAATCGGGATTACCGCCGCAATACCCCGAAAGGATCTCTGCATCCTTCATCGAAAGCGCGACGACGTAACAAACGATAAAGAGCGCGGTTTGCGCCGTTCCGACCGCAATCCCTAAAACGTTGAAAGCGCCCTGCTTATTGGAAACGGTAGCGAAGATCTCGATCAAAATGCGCACGATCGAAACAAACATCGCCGCCACGGTTACGAGCGCCAGCTTTTTTACGTAGGCCGCCGCGTAATAATTGAAAGGCACCGCCATATCGCCGAACGCGGAACCCGTGCCCGAATAGTTGCCGGAAAGCCCGGACGCGACGCAGTTGAAGCCGCTGATCTTTACTTCGATGCCGCTGTTCGTGTTATAGACCGCCGCCCAGTTTACGAGCATAAAAAGCAAAAGCGCGCCCGCGAACAGCAAAGAAAGCAAACTCAAAAAGCGGAGTTTCTTCCAAAACGCATCGAACTTCTTTTTCTTCTCTTCCTGCAATCTTCTCTCGATGTAATCCTTTTTCATCGTTCCCTTAGACGCATTCTTTTTAGCCATACTTTTCTCCTTTTACGAACATTTTCCACACGTACAACCCGTCGCAACGGGGCCGCAAGTTATACAAATGAGCCCGATGATCCCCGCGATCAAAACGAGAATCATAAATCCGATAAACGAAAAGAATAAAATATTCTTTCTCCTTTCTTTTTCCGCCTGACGGATTTGCGCCTCGGTCAATGGTCCTTCGATCTCTTCCCCCGCCGGCTCCGCCTGCGCTTGCAATTCCTCTTCTTTCACTTCCGCTCTTTCTTCTTCCATACTCTCTCCTACTTCTCGACGTAATGCGCCAATTTCGAATAATCTTCGATCACCGTGAGCTCGCTGACGGTAAAGCGCAGGAAGACGACCGTTTCGATCGTGCTCGTATCGATCGCGCCCGTTGCATCCGCCGCGTAGATCTTGATCTCGGTCTTTTCCGCGGACGGAATCGTTCCTTTCAAGTGCACCCAAGTTTTATCGTTCGAATTATCGCCTTGGTTTCGCGGCGCGGGGATCTCGCCGTCGTAAGACAGGATATAGCCGATGACCGTATCTTTGCCGCATTTACAGCCGAAGCCCGCCGAGCATTGGCGCACACCGCACATATATTCCGTTCCGTCTGCGACGTCGATCAATGCATAGGTAAAACAATCGTACTCGATATCCTTTCCGATATACTGCTCGGGATAGTACTGCATATTGGTCATCACGAGGAAAAAGGTCTTTTCGGTCAAAACGTAGCTGTTGTTTTGCGAACACCCGCCGATACAGGCGCAAGAAAGCAAAAGGATCAAAAGAAGGATCGCAACGAATTTTTTCATTGTTTTACACCTCCGTGGACCAATCCGACGATCCAAAAGATCAAAAACAGCGCCGCCTGGGCGACGACGATCGTGGGGCCGACGGGCGTTCCGAACATAATCGAAGCGAGCAAGCCGAGAAGCGCCGTTCCGACGGACAAGATCGCCGAGCAAATCGTTACCGACAGAAAACTTTTGAAGACGCGCATCGCCGAGAGCGCGGGGAAAATGATCAAAGCGGAGATCAAAAGAGAGCCGACGAGGTTCATCGCGAGCACGATGACAACCGCGATCACGACCGCGATGATCAGGTTATAAAGTTCGGTTCGAATGCCGGTCGCTTTCGCAAAGTTCTCGTCGAACGTAACGGCGAAGATGCGGTTATAGAAGACGGCGAAGACAGTCACCGTAACGACGGATAAACCGACCGAAACCCATACTTCCGCCGCGGTCAGCGTCAAAACGGACGTCGAACCGAACAGCGTGCCGCACACGTCGGCGGACACGTTGGACGAAGTCGGGAACAGGTTCATCAAAAGATAACCGAACGCGAGCGCGAAAACGGAAATCAACGCGACGGACGCGTCCCCTTTCATCTTCGCGTGTTGCCCCGTGCGAAGGAGCAAAACCGCGCAGACGATCGTTACGGGCATCACGATAAACATTTCGTTCGTCAATCCGACGACCGCCGCCACGGACATCGCGCCGAACGCAACGTGGGAAAGTCCGTCGCCGATAAAGGAGAAGCGCTTTAAAACGAGCGTTACGCCGAGGAGCGAAGAACAAAGCGCGATCAACACGCCGACGATCAACGCGTACTGCACGAAGGGAAAGGCAAGATACTGACCGAGTTTCAAAAATGCGTCCGTCATTTTCTCGCCTCCTTCGCCGTAAACAGTTTTCCTTCCGCGCTCGCGAGATACTCCTTAACGCTGCCGAAGAAAACGTGACCGCCGATATGCAGGATCTTATTCGCGTAACGAACGGCGGCGGTTACGTCGTGGGAGATCATAATGATCGTAACGCCCTCCTTGTTCAGCGATTGGATCAATTCGTACATTTCCAAGGTGACCTTGGGATCCAGCCCCGTTACGGGCTCGTCCAGCAAAATGATTTTACGGGTGGCGCAAAGCGCGCGCGCTAAAAGGACGCGCTGTTGCTGACCACCCGACAATTCGCGATAGGAACGATTCTTCAATGCTTCAAGCCCCATCTTTTCGATGTTTTCCGACGCCGTTTTGCGATCCGATCTCGTGTAAAAGGGATGAAATTTTTCGCCGGACAAAGTGCCCGACAAAACGACTTCCCAAACCGAAGCCGGAAAATCGCGCTGTACGATCGTTTGTTGGGGCAGATAGCCGATGTCCCAGCGATTCAGTCCTTCCCCTCTCTCGATCTTGCCGGCGAGGGGCTTCATCAGCCCCAGCACCGTCTTCATCAACGTGGATTTGCCCGATCCGTTCTCGCCGACGATCGCAAGATAATCACCCTCTTTGACCGAAAAAGACAAATTTTTAAGGATCGCGCCGTTCTCGTAACCGAGCGTTAGGTTTTCACACCGAAGTTGTTCCATAGTTCTCCTTTATGCCGCAAGGGCGAGTTTTAAGACTTCGAGATTGCTCGTCATTACGGAAAGATAGGTTCTTCCGTTTGCGTACTCTTTTTTATTTGCGGATTGCAATGAATCGAGCACCATGATCGATTGATTCTTCGCCTGCGTTGCGTTCTTGATGCCCGTCGCCGTCCTGCCGTCCGCGTTTTCAAGTTTCAAGATCACTTTGATCCCGAGCTCGTCCACCTTTCCCGCAAGGAACACTCTCGTTTCAAAGCTCGCGTCGATATCGGCGGAGCAACCCGAAAACGCCGCGTAATACTTCAAGTCGTAATCCTTCAAAAGATAGCGGAACGGGAAACGATCCCCGAAAACAAGGGTATCGCGCGGAGCGGCTTCGATCGCTTCTTCGTAAGAAAGATCCAACGCATGCAAGGACGCGATATAAGATCTCGCGTTCGCCGCATAGGTTTCCTTGCCTTCCTCGTCCACCGCGGAAAGAGCGTTCGCGATCGATTGCGCAAAAATCTCCGCGTTCTTCAAAGAAAGCCATACGTGCTCGTCGTACTCGGCGTCTTCGTCCTCGTGCTCGTGCTCATGCTCGTGTTCGTGCTCTTCTCCCTCTTCTTCGTGCTCGTGCTCGTGTTCCATTCCTTCCACGATCTCTTCGACGAGCGCCTTGTCACCGAGGATCGAAAGCAAATTCAAAACGACTTGATTTTTCTTTTTGACGTTCTTCAAAGCGTCCTTAACCCAATCGTCCGATTCGCCGCCTGCATACACGAAAACGTCCGCTTCTGCGATCGCCACCAGATCCGCGACCGTAGGCTGATAGGAGTGCATATCCGCGCCGCTGTCTTGAAGCAAGGTAACTTTTACATCGGACTTTCTGTCGCCGATGACGTTCATTGCCCAATCGTAGACCGGGAAGATCGTGCAAACGACTTTGATCTTACCGTCGTCCTTTGCGGAGCAAGCCGATAGCGGCGCCAAACACAGCGTCGCCAATAATAAAACGCATAAAATACAAATGATTTTTTTCATAAATAACCTCCGAATGTTGAAATAGTTTTAAAGTTCCGATCTCGGAGGCTCAATCGGATAATTTCGTTTTTAAGGATACCGGCGTCAGCGTCGGGAAAACCCGCTTGGACGCCTTGGCGGAAGCCTTTCTTTCTTTGAAAAGCGTTTTCGTCGCCGAAACCAAAAAGATCGGCAACAAAAAGAGCGACGTGACGATAAACAGGATCGCGCAGATCGGGCAATCCTCGCCCGAACAATCGTGATGCGCGCTTTCCGCGCTCGAATACGCAAATGAGAAAACGAGGAGAAGGATTATAAGCAGGAGAAGGAACCGAAAACTCTTTTTCATTTTACCCTCCCGCTGCAATCTTTGCAAACGCCGAACAACAGGCATTCGCCTTTGTTTAAGGAAAAACCGTCCGCGTCCTTCAACGCCTTTTCGAAGCGCGAAGCCGCCTCGGCGGAAACGTGCTCCGTTTTGCCGCAACGCACGCAGGACATATGGATCTTTCCTTCGCATTTTCCGCTCGCGACGTAACGATACAACGCGGTGCGATCGCCAGATTGCACGCGCACGATCTTGCCCTCTTTTTCCAAGAGAGCCAAATTGCGATACACGGCGCTTTTGCTGACGGAAAAAGCCAAAGCGGAGGCGATATCCGCCGCCGAAACGCTCTCATCGAGGCGCTTTTCAAAATAAGAAATAATGCTTTTCCGTTGCTCCGTTGCGTAATTCATATCCGATCAATTTGCGACTTATTCGCAAATTCATTATAATTCGCCCGAAAAAGAATGTCAAACGAAAAAACGAAACGAATCCTTTTCTTTAACGGATTGACTAAAAGCATAATACGATATATACTATGTATAAAGACGGGCGCAAGGAGGACAACGCCGAATGAATTATTTACAAGACATTTTCCTTACGGAAGACGAACAATTGCTTCTTTCTCCGAAGAGATCGAAGGTTCCCCTTTTTTGGTCTTGGTTCGCAGGCATCCTGTTTTGCTGGGCGCTCTTCATCCCGTTGATCCTCGCGATCCGTTATCATATCCTTTTCACGAACACGGAGTACGCGATCACCGATAAAAGGATCCTCAAAAAGGAAGGTTGGCTGAAAGTCGTCTGCCAGCAGTTCAGAGTGGAAGAAACGGACAACGTTTCGATGAAAAAAACCTTTTGGAGCGCGATTAATAAATACGGCACGATCTATATTCAAGGCCCCGAAGGCGAAAAGATCGAATTCAAGAATATCAAATATCCGGAAAAAGTTCTGAAAATGATCAACACCGTCGTTCCGATCGATCTTTGATTTCTCATTCAAGCAAACGGAAACACGCTCGAATTTCGAGCGTGTTTTTTTCAATCGGATATGATTTGAAATACTCTCTCGAACGCAAGCGCGAAAAACGGTGCAAGTGTGGAGAAAAGGTTGCTGACGAGGCTCGATGAAAAAACGCACAGGCGCGTACTTCTTGTACGTAACTGCGCGTTTTGAAATCAGTAAACAAAGTCAGCGTGCCGTTTATCCGCGCTTGCCGCCGACTTGACCCCCTTTAATAAACTCATTTAAAAGCGAGGTGGACGGGATCGTCATATCCGGAATCACCGAAACTTCTTTCAACACTTCGCGGATATTATCCGTCCAACGGTTCGGATAGCCGTCCAAAGAATTCCCCAAGCAACGCTTATAGACCAAGAGCTCGTAATCGTAGACGCTGTCCACGGTATAGCTCGCTTTATAGACGTACGGATAGATATAAACCTTTTCCGCTTTCAAGACCTCGTCCCATTGCAGGAGCGTGTCGGACAAAGAATAGCCGCGCGAATAGTAATCGCGCAAGATGCGGCGGAGCAACCGAAGTTCGACGGGCGCGATATGCCTGCCGCTCGGGAGCACAAAATCGCGGCGCGGCGAGATATAGACGCCGACGACGTTTTCATCGTCGATCGCATACTTCCCGAGCACGACGGGATTCAAAGCGTGGATCCCTTCGACGATCGTTATGTCCTGCGGTTGGGATTTAAGTTCGCGCGTTTCGCCCGCCCGCTTCCCATCGATAAAATCGTACGCGGGAACGACGACGCGCCTGCCTTCGAGGATCTGCTCGAGGGTATAGGTCAAAAGACCGATGTCCATCGCGGAGAGCGAATCGAAATCGCGAACGCCGGACGGAAGCACCTCGACCTTATCGCGGTCGATAAAGAAATCGTCCGTCGAGATGCGATGCACCTTCGTGCCGCGGAATTCCAAGCGGTCGGCGAGAAGGTTTGCGAACGTCGTTTTTCCGCTCGCGGACGGCCCCGCGATCATGATCATTTTGACCGATTTTTTCTGATAGATCTTATCTGCGATCTCTATGACTTGCGAATCGAAATTGTACTCGCTGTTATAGATCAAAGACGACAGATGATTTTTTGCCAATTCTTCCATTTTTGCCCAATTGATCATAGTTTACACCTCTTTTGACAGTATAGCACGTTCGAGGCGCAAACGCAATACGCGCTTCTGTATCCTATTCGGGAATAAGAGGCGGCGTTCCTCTTTCGCTTCGTTGACAGATCGCACGGCGCATTTTATAATAAAAGAAAAGGAGCGAATATGGATCAAAAAACACTTTCTTATATTTTTTCGAAGATCGATCACACGCTGCTCTCCGTGACTGCAACGAAAGAAGACCTCGCCCTGCTTTGCAAGGAAGCGGAAAAAGCGGGCGCGGCGAGCGTTTGCGTGCCGCCCTGCTTCGTTTCGGACGCAAAAAAGCTCGTTTCAACCGTAAAGGTTTGCACCGTGATCGGGTTCCCGAACGGCTACCATACGACCGCATCGAAGGTCTTCGAAACCAAGGACGCGATCGAAAAAGGCGCGGACGAAGTGGATATGGTCGTCAATATCAATCGCGTAAAGGAAGGCGACTTTGCGTTTGTGGAAAACGAGATTGCCGCCGTTCGGAAAGCCTCGGAAGGAAAGATATTGAAAGTCATCATCGAAACCTGCCTTTTGACAGAAGAAGAAAAGATCGCGCTTTGCGGCGCAGTTACGAGAGCGGGCGCTGACTATATCAAAACGAGCACGGGCTTTTCCAAAGCGGGCGCGACGATCGAAGACGTCCTGCTCTTCAAAGCACATATCGGGAAAAACGTTAAAATCAAAGCCGCGGGCGGGATTCGCTCGGCGGAAGACGCCCTCGCCTTTCTTTCGGCGGGCGCGGACAGGATCGGCGCAAGCGCCGTTATCAAAAACAGTTTGAAAAAATGAAACTTGTCGTTCAAAGAGTAAAAAGCACCCGTCTGACCGTGGACGGAAAAGAAATCAGCAAAATCGGAAAAGGACTCGCGGTGTACGTCGGCGTAGGAGTCGGCGACGAAGAAAAGGAAGCCGAAAAGCTTGCGGAAAAGATCGTTAAACTTCGCGTTTTCGAGGACGAAAACGGAAAGATGAATCTCTCCGTTCAGGATATCGGGGGCGAGATCCTTTCCATCTCCCAGTTTACGCTGTATGCGGACGTTTCGCACGGCAACCGCCCCGGCTTCTCGGGCGCGGAAAGACCCGAACGCGCAAACGAATTATACGAACACTTTACGGCGAAGATCGCAGCCCTCGGCGTTCCCGTTCAAAAAGGCGTGTTCGGCGCGGATATGAAGATCGAGCAACTGAACGACGGCCCCGTCACGATCATTTACGACAATATTTAAGGCGCGTCGCCAACTTGAAAACATAGAAAAAAGGCTGTTGCGTTTCAACAGCCCTTTTCTTTTTTCTTTTAGTCTTTGAGCATCGCGTCAAGGGATTTTTCGATCGCGGCGCGATCCATATTCTTTCCGATGAAAACGAGCTTAATCATCTTATCGCCGAAGGTTTCATCCCACTCGGCGGCAACGTCCGGCGCCATCAAAAGGATCTCCTGTTGCTCGGCTTTGGAGAGCGACGCGACCCACGGCCCCGCATTCACGAGGCTCTTTTGCGTGCCCGCCTGCTCGAACATATACATATTTTTGCTGTCGCGCGAGATCCAAACGACGCCCTTCGCGCGAATGATCGACTTCGGGTACTCGTTATTCGCCCAATCGACGAACTTCTTCGTGTCGATCTTACTTCTGCGCTTATAGACGAAAGTCGAAATGTTGTACTCCAAGACTTCGCCCTCGGGTTCTTCCTCTTCCTCGATCTCTTCAAGACCTTTGATCCAAGCGGCGGAACGGGAAGCGACGTCAAAGTCGAAGGAATTCGTTCCGAGGATCTTATCAAGGGGCACTTCGCCTTTGACCGCTTCGATGAGTTCCGCTTCGGGTTGCAAAGCGCGGATCACGGCTTCGACCTCTTTCAACGCTTCTTTGGAAACGAGGTCGGTTTTATTGATGATGATCTTATTACAGAATTCGACCTGCTGAATGATCAGGTTTTCGATGTCGTCTTCCTCGATGTCCTCTTTCATCAGGCTCTTTCCGTCCGAAAATTCCTCGGAAAGGCGCGCCGCGTCCACGACGGAAACGACGTTATCGAGTTTGACCGTCATATCGCAACGCTTGGTGTT
>DBVY01000015.1 GCA_002308575.1 Christensenella sp. UBA1252 | reverse complement strand
GACGACGGCACGCCCAAGATCATGAATCTCAAAGAGATCCTGACCGCGTACGTAAAGCACCAGCAGGACGTTGTGGACAGGCGTACGAAATACGATCTCCAAAAAGCGGAAGACAAGAACCACATTCTTTCCGGTTTGGTGATCGCGCTTCAGAATATCGACGAAGTCATTGCGATCATTCGCGCCGCGAAGGACAGGGCGGAAGCGCAAACCCGCTTGATGCAGGCGTTTGAGCTTTCGGATAAGCAAGCGAATGCGATCCTCGATATTCGCCTGCACCGTTTGACCTCGATGGAAACGGGCAGTTTGGTCGCGGAAATGGAAGAAACGGAAAAGAATATCGCGTATTATCGCTCGATCCTTGCCGATCCCAAACTTCGCGATCAGATCATCAAGGACGAAATGCTTGAAATCAAAAACAAGTTCGGCGCCGAGAGAAAGAGCGAGATCACCTATGCGTACAGCGGCTTGAACGTCGCCGACCTGATCGCGCGCGAGGACGTCGTGATCTCCAAAACCCATTTCGGCTACGTTAAGCGCGTTCCCTTAAAGGAATATCGCTCGCAACATAGGGGCGGCGTCGGCGTAACGGCGCATAAGCCGAAGGACGAAGATTTCGTGACCGATATCTTTACCTGTTGCACGCACGACGAACTGTTCTTCTTTACGAATTACGGCAAGGTGTACGTGATCAAAGCGTTCGAAGTGCCCGAAGCGGCGCGTACCGCGAGAGGCAGAGCGATCGTAAACCTTCTCCAACTCTCCGAGGGTGAGAAGATCACGACGATCCTTCCCGTAACCGAAGAGCAGGGCAGGACCGGAAACCTCGTGCTCGCAACCAAGCGCGGTAAGATCAAGAGAACTTCGCTTTCGGAGTACGAGAGCATTCGCCGTAGCGGAAAGATCGCGATCGGGCTCCAAGAGGGCGACGAGCTGATCGCCGCGCGCCTTACGATGGGCGGCGAGGAACTCATCATTGCGTCTTCGCTCGGAAAGTGTATCCGCTTTAAGGAAGAAGACGTCCGCGTGATGGGCAGAACGGCGGGCGGCGTTCGCGCGATGAAGATCGGCGAGGACGATTATATCGTCAATATGGAACCGATCAAGGACGGCGACGAGATCCTGACGATTACCGAAAACGGTTACGGAAAGCGCACGGACGCGTCCGAATACCGCGTACAAGGCCGCGCGGGCTCGGGTATCAAAGCGGGCACGTTTAACGAAAAGACGGGCAGAATTGCGGCTTTGAAGACCTGTGTGCCCGAGGACGACGTGATGTTGATCACCGAAAGCGGCGTGATCATTCGCACCCATTTGGACGAGATCAGCAAGATCGGCAGAGCCTCGCAGGGCGTTAAGATCATGAGCGCCGGCAAGCTGAACAGTAAGGTCGTCAGCGTGGCAATGACCGAGCGCGATGAAGAAGAGGAGATCTTCGAAGAAGGGCAAGAGGGCGCGCCGGAAAGCGCGGAAACCACCGAAACCCCGACCGAGGAATAAAGCTCCCGAACGGTTTCCGCGTTTGTAAAAGGAAAAAACGAGCCAAAAAAGGTCGTCAACGAGTTTGACGACCTTTTAAATATCTTACGGTTTTTTATCGGAAAAAACCTAATTTGCGCTGCCAAACAGGACGCCGATCTCGCTCCCTTGCGGCGTGTACGCCGCGTAGGAGAAGCCGCCCGCGCTCTTTACGGTCAGAATGTTGTAGCCTTCCGCAGCGGGCAGATTTTCGCCCACGGTCGCGAGGCGGATATAGCTCAAATAGATGTCCGCCGTGCGGTTATAGACGGTCAGATCGCTGACGTGGTCGTGACCGAAGAAGACGGCTTTCGCGCCGTTTTTGCAAAGCGCGTCGAAGAGTTTGCCGTCGGTGTAGGGCGGGCAATGGATCTTGTCGCGGAGCGTGCCGTCCACGTGCTCCCAACCCGCCGCGGTCGCTTCCGCCGTAAACGCCCATTCGAGAGCCTTTCCGTAGGTCGCGTTCTCGGGGAGCGTGATCGCCGCCGCGAGCTCTTGCAGGGGCTTGTGGATCAGGCACATATGCGTCAGCGCGCCGCCGTTCTTTTGCTTCATCGAAGCGTACGTTTCTTCGTACCATCGAACCTGCGATGCGGAGATCGCCGTGTCCGCCTTTTTGGAAACGTCCCACTTTTCGTATTCGGATTTTTTCATAAGTTTCGATCCGTTATCCAACAGGAAGAAGGCATCCTTGATATAGCCGTCCGCGCCGAGCACGGAAACCGCGTAATTGCCGTAGCCCGTAACGGTTTCGCCGCTCGCGGTCTTTTTAACGTCCGATTCCATCAAACAGAGGGGCGATTGGCTCCAAATTTCAACGATCCTCTTTCTCGAAGTCATCAAAAACGGGCGGTCGCCTTCGTGATTGCCGAGAACGGGCGCCCAGTACACGCCGAACGCGTCCATCAAGTCGCGCACGCCGCGCACGCGCACTTCGTCATTAAGTCCGTTGATCGTGTCGCCGCCGAGCAGGATCAGGTCTGGTTTTACGAGTTTTACGTAGGCGACCATGCGTTCGATCGTCTTCCTCGTCGGCGTTTGGAGTTCGCAAAGGTGGTTGTCCGTCATAAGAAGGATGCGGAAATCCGCGTTCGAGATCGCGCCGTTTTCGATCTTCGCAAGGGCGGGCGAACCGCTTTTGTTCAAAGGATCGTCCGCGGCAAGCAGGCGAACGTTCCCTTCGATCGCTTGGATCGATCCGATATCGTAAGAGAGCGGAACTTGATAAAAGACGGCGCCGAGCACCACGATCAAAACGAGCAAAACGCAAAGAATGATGACGATCGCTTTTTTTTCCTTTCCCATAAGGCGCCTCCCGGTCGCTTCGTTTTCGAAGCGACGCTTTTATAAGTATAACATAAATCCGTATAGAATGATAGTTCAAAAACCACTAACGGAGAAGATTTGCATCGAAGAAGATAAACTTTTTTATTTTCAAAATGAAAGAACGGAAAAAATTATGTAAAAAGAATTGGACAAATGTGTAATAGCCTATTGACAAACAATATAATATAGGTTATAAAAAAGAAAAATGGGGAGCGAAAATTTCTATGTTAAAAGCTGTTATAAAAAATGATTTGCGTTCAAATAAAAAAGCGATGATAAAAAGCGTTTTGTATTTGATTGCGCTATTTGTTTGCTTAAGTATTGTTCTAAGTTATGTTCAGATCGTTTCGGACGGAATGAAGCAGGCGGACAATGTGAATGCGTCGAGTAACAGAATTGTTGCGGTCGTCACGAAAGAAGCGTTTGCAAACGAAACGGTTATAAACGAAGCGAAAAAGATTGCAGGAGTCGAAGAAATTTTGAAAAGCGCGCAAATTCTTTTTACGGCAAACATGTATGGATTGCAACTGAATGATAATCCGTTGGTAGAATTGAATGGAGGATTTGCTCTTACTTGTTCGGACGAATTTCCTTCGGCGTATTCCCGAGAACTGAAAAGCAAAAAATACGGCGAGCTTTTGGTTGTGGGACGCACCGCGCGAGCGACGGACGAAGCTGTTTGCAGTTTCGAGTTTTTGGCGCTATTCGGGCTCGATAACCCGCGTGACGCGATCGGAAAAAGAATGCGGATTTATGAAAAAAACGTTTCTTCGGGCACAGAACACGTTTTGATTTTCGACAAACAAATCGTTGGCGTGACGAATGATAGAATTAGAGAACTCGACGTTTACAGCGGGCAATTTTTGCCTACGATATTCGTACAAACGGCTTGTGCCGAAACTTTTAATCCGCTGCAATTGCATTTGTTTTTTAACGTGTATTCGGACTCGTATTTTCATAGAGAACAATTGGCGCGCGATGTCGCGGCGATATTGCCGAAGAATTGTTTCATTGCAAAAGGGTCCGATTCTCGTGTAATGGCGGCGCTTGAGAGGCAAAGAAAAACGACGCTTAAGATTCTTTGGATTATTTGCGCTTTGTCGGCCGTAGGGTTAACGTTTGGCTTTTTTGACGAAACTTTGAAAACGGCGGAAGAAAACTCAGATCGCCATCGAGTTTTGTTCGATACCGGTATGTCAAAAAACAACGTTTCAGCCTTGATTTTCGCGGAGGATATGATTCGAAGCGTTTTTGCTTTGATTTTTTCGTTTGCTATCGCGCCTGCGATCCTTGCGATTATAACGAAAGCCGTTTCTTTTGCGGTTGGGTTTTCGCTCCGTACGAATTTCTTTTTCGTTTGGATCGTACAAGCGATAAATGCCGGCGTTGCCATTGTTTTGGCGATTATTTCCGGTATTATTTACAGAATTCGATTTATGAAAAAAAACAATAAAAAAGTATAAGAAAAATCCGAAAAAGCTATTGACAAGTTTTTTTACGTATGTTAAGATAGTAAAGCTATCTCAAAAAGAGGTGGCGATCGTAGTTTGAAAACAGAATAGATTAAGCAAAAATTAAAGCAAGTGATTTCTGTCAATTCATAATTTATTATGAGTTTTGAGCGCGTCGCAAGAGTGACGCGGAAAACCAAGATTAAACTTAAGAGTTTGATCCTGGCTCAGGACGA
>DBVY01000052.1:481-5636 GCA_002308575.1 Christensenella sp. UBA1252 | reverse complement strand
AACGTAACCTCGATCACGTTGAACGCCAACGTTTCAGGGCAGTTACGGGCGCCGAACGTAACGAGCGTGAGTTTGAACTACAACGTGGACGGCGTTGCCGAATTCCCGAAGGTCACTTCGTTTACGATCAAATCGGGGATCTCGATCGGCGGTATCGTGATCAAGAGCGACGGAACGGTTACGAACAACGGAACGGTCACCGGCGTCAAAGATAATAACGGAAATCTGACCCTCGGCGGCGTGGAATGCGGCAAATATGCGGGCTCGGGCACGATCGGCGGCGGAAATCTCGTGATCAAGGGAACGAGCGAATGCACGATCGCCGGCGAAGTAAAAGCCAACATTTGGTCGAAAGCGCCTTTGAAAATAACGGCGAGCAAGATCGGAGCTTCCGGAACCTACGTGTACAGCGAAAAGTCGATCACCGCAACGGGAACGACTTTCAATTCCGGCATGAGCTACATTCGCACGTCCGGCGGCAATATGACCTTTACGAACTGTCCGAATCTTCCGTCCGTGCAGAATTCTTCGGGATATATCAAGTTCTCGAACGATAAGGATCATAAAGGAAAGATCAAAGAAGTTATTTCCACGGGAAAGAATATCCTGTTCGGCGCAAGTGATTCGACGAATTATATTACCGTCACGGGAAGCGTCGATTGGGCTGGTAATTACAAAACGACGGACGGCATTTGGGCGGTTGACGGTTATCGAACGAACGACAAAGCGGTCGTTGAGATCAAAGGTTTCGTTAACTGCTACGGAACGGGCGACTATTATCATGCGTTTAAGGTCGGCAACAACTTGAATCTCCAAAATACGGGTGAAGTAAAACTTGTGGGCGGCACCAGCGTCGGCGGAAACTTATTTATCAATGACGAAGGTCAATCCGTCAAGAAAGTAACTTGGGAATCGGGTGCGTCGGTGGCAGGTTATGCGTTCGTTTACGGAACGAAGACGGGTAATTTGAAAACCATTAATATGAAAGGATCGGTCGGGCAAGATCTTCTCGTTAACAATTTTGACGTTGCCTGTGTATATGGAACCGTTTCCGGAGAACTCTACGGTAACGCTTGTAACGACGTAACGTTAAAATCGGGCGGAACGATCGGGAGCGCCAGAATGCAACTTTACGGCGGAAGGTTTTATTCTTACGGAACGATCAACGGAAACGTGAACGCATATAACAGCCATATTTGGGTCAAAGAAGGAACGATCAACGGAAACGTAACCTCTGCCTCGAACACGGCGAGCACGTATTGGTGCGAACTTGGGCAGAAAGGGAAGACCGTGACCGTCAAAGGAAATATTAACGTTCGCGGTATCTTGATCGATAATACGCATAACTACGGAATGATCTACTGTCTTGGAACCTATTTGGGCGACATCGGAAAAGAGTGGAACGACTGCGGACAAATTCACTTTTCGCCGGAAAACGGTTGGGCGTGGATCTTCTCTCCGACGAATAAAGATCAAAACCAAATGAATTCCTATCTCAATATCGAAGGTTGGCTTTTGATCTCCAATAGGGATGATTCGCATAAGATCGTCTTTAATAACGAGGTTTATTGTCATGCGTTGAACGTCAATACGAACACCTTTGATACGATCGGCAACGCAGGGGATTACATCCCATCTGCTTTCGGAAGAACCTCGGGAACGTATCGTGAAAATTGCACGAACGGACAGCTTGCGGGTAGTTTGGATAAATCGTCCACCAATCGCCATTTGGTCGTCTTCAATAAGCCCGTATACGTACTCGAAGGCACCGACTCGAAAGGATGTTGCCACGTTGCGAACGCGGAATTTGCCAAGGGTAGTATGTTGGTCACGGACGGACAAACCTGCTTGTCCTATTGTATCTTGTATTCCCAAGGATTCTCCGCGGATGACAGCGATCATAACTGGCATCAAGGTAATAACGTGGCGTATTACGATTCGAACGGTAATCAGGACGGCTCGATGTTCGTGCACGGACTGACCACGAACGGAAACGCGAACTTCTTCTATAAGACGGACACCCATTCCAACGTATCCGTTTATCACGGACATACGTATATGAACGGCGGGTGTAAGTTCAACGGTGTGTCCGGTTCTACTTCAACCGGTACCACGGGTTCGAAGCTTACGAAACTCTTCTATTTCGGAAACGGATTGTCGATGTACGGGTCCGGCACGGGCATCTATTCCAGACCCCCCGTCGTTGAAAAAACCCCGTCTGCCAGAACGATCATTTGGATCCCGAACGGCAGCCTCACGGTGGGTCCCGGCACGTATATCGGTAAAAACGTAACGAAGGCGCAGGTCACAAGTTCAAGCACCGTAAATTTGGATGCGAAGAAGAATTCGAGCAACCCGGGTGTTTTCGTTTCGAACGGTTCGGCATGGTTCTACGGAACTTGTACGTTGGATATTTATGCAAAGACGCAAATCGTAGTCGATTCGGGCGGTGTCGTAACGGTAAAAGACCGCGCGTCTGCGAAGACGAGATATTTTGCCGGATTGTATCTTTCTCAGGGATACCTATACGTTAAGAAAACGGATGGGGGTTGGTACACGGGCTATTCGACAGACGCCGACGATCTCGACGGCTTCTACGGATACTTCAAGTGTGATGAAAAAGGTAGGCATTGGTATTTCTTAAACGATAACACCGCAAGTGGATTGAACGATACTGCGTTTACGCCGAACGGCGCGCAATATGCGGCATTGTTAAGTAATGAAATCAATAACGCCACTTATCAATCGTACAATATTGCGTATTATACGCCGCGGGCGTCGCTTCCTCGTAGGGTCAAGGCAAACGGAATCAATATGAACACGTCCGTGAAAAACGCGATTTCGGGTAACCCGATGGGCGCGTATAGGGCTACGAGTTCGCATACGACTTCACCCCGTTTGAAAATGGCGTCGATTCCGTCGCAACCTTCCGTTTCCGGTTTGCAGAACGCGCAGGGCGGAGAAATGCCGAAATTGGAGATCACGTTCTTGTTTGAAGCGTGGGGTTGCGGAACGCTTGCTTATTCCTACGAGTCGCCTACGCCGATGAAAGCCGCCGAGCCGAGCGGCAGTAATAAATTTGACGATAAGTTTGCAACTACTTTCTCCGGAATGAGCAACCCGAGTGCACAAACGGCAACGGCTCTCTTCCCGACTGTAACGATTAAAACGGCTAACGGCGATAAACACATCTATGATCTACGCCCCGCAAATACATGGACGGGAACGGTCGCCAAGAATTTCGATTCGGCAAATACCGATTATTGGAACCCGCGCGTGATCCCGTACACTTGGAGCTTGCCGTACGATCAGAGCACCTGGACGCCGGCAAAACGCGTCTTAAAAACCTATCATGAGGAAACGAGTCCGAAAAGCTTGAAGTGGGGTAATGCCAAAGACGGCGATTTGGAGGTTGCCGAAAAGGCGTGGGAAGGAAGCGATTTGCAAGACTATATAAAGAAGAACGTCATCAGTGATCGTAAGGAGGGCGGAAAACTTTATTACGACGTATTCGGTTTCCGTCGAAACGAGGACGGTCGTACTTCTTATCCTTGTCAGTTGATGGTCTTTGAGAGCGGTGCCCTTGATTACGAGGCGTTCTTGATGAATCAAAGCGAGAGACAGGCAAGTTGGAGCAAAACGACAAAAACCGAGGAAGTGCTAACGAATCCTACCAAAAAGCGAAGCATCTTAGGTTCCATTGCAGCGGGTGTCGCAACGGCGATTTTCACGGGAAGCATCGGGCTTGGCATCGTCGCCGGGTATTTAACCAATATCAGCGCTCCCGGAAACGATTCGGAATGGCAATCGATCCCGCACTCGGGCTTGCACGGCAACCATAATAAAAGCATCGTAGGAGAAAAGCAATGGGCTTGGCGACAAGGCGGTACGCCGTCATCATATGACGTCCTTTGGTATTTCTTCGCTTGCGAAGATCCGACGAATCCTTACGGAAGCGCGGCGAAAGATTTGCATATCGTTATGCCGCAAGGCTTCGGTTTGAGTTGGTGGCAGGACGGCGGTAACACCTGTCAGGTTATCGGAAAGGGCAGAGTCTTCCTGTACTTTACGAGCGGTGATACGTTCTATTACTTCGGAAAAACTTCGTCAGGAACGCATCCTTGGGGAACGGTTAAAAAGGATAAGGTCGACGGAAAATATCAGCCCCAGATCTACCTCATCGGCGCGGGTACGAACATCGACTTTATTTTGAGCGGAATGCCGTTATACGCTTACGTCTATATGCCGTTCGGTTGGTCGACCGAGTTGTACGGCTCGAGCGGTCGCTTGAAATACCTGAATACGTGGAACGACCTTGCAGGCGGATCGTCGCATTACTTTGGATCGGAACACTATGCAAGGGACAACACGAGGGCGACGACGGACGTAAAACGAAACGCCTTTACGCTCGGATTGGATACCGGAGAAGCAAAGCGTGTGATCCTCGGTAAATTCGTAACGGATTATTTGTATTACGTGCCCGATAGTGATAACCGCTTAACGTTTAAACAAGCGGCGGCGCCCGATCTCTCGGATACTACGATTTACGGTCAAAGCGTTATAAAAGACGGTAAGTTGAAATTCGGAACGGGACAAAAGTATTCGCTTTCGAAGTTTATGACGCTTCCGCCGGGTTACAGCACGAAGATGCTCGATTGGAAGTACGTCAGCATTCGCGTTATGTCGTAAAACCTCATAAATAAACGCGGTCTTCCTCTTAAACGGAAGACCGCGAGGCTCGATTTTTCAGCTTTGTCAGGGCTTCGTTCACAGTTGGAAGGAACGAAGCCCTCTGTTTTTTTTTGCGATACACGGCTAAATTTCTTGCGTTGCGGAATTGTTTTTCGGAAGGCAATTTCTCCGTTAAAAGAGCTTTTCGGATTGCCGTTTTAAGGCTCGAATGGGGCGCTTTTTTGATTTCCGAAAAAGGGGTTTTTCTATCGAGAATTGTCCGAATCGAGCACTTTTTCGGTTTGAAAATATCTCTCATTCTGTAAATAATAGGATAAATTTATTAAATATAATATAATCTATATGTTACGGTTGTTTTGAGAAATTCCACTCGTCAAAGGAAAAAAAAGGCTTAAAAAATGCGAAAAAATGTGAAGAAACGCTGTCATTCGAAATAGACATCGCGTTGGTCTGCGATCGTACG
>DBVY01000052.1:0-461 GCA_002308575.1 Christensenella sp. UBA1252 | reverse complement strand
GGAACGTGGAAAAACGCCGAAGGGAATGCCGAAACGTTTTGTGAACATTATTTTTTGATTAATTTTTGAAGAATGTTTGTTAATAAACGCGCGCGCATACGTGAGAATTTAGTATAATTCACTTGGGGAATCATAGTTTCTCGGCGTTTCTGCTTGCGGATCGATCTGCGGCAAATAAAGAATCCGCGTTAAAAGCGAGAAACGTTTCGAATTCATTTGTCGGAAACNNATTCGGCGATACGCCTCCCGTTTGGGGAGAAAAAGAAGGAGGGCACCCATGAGATTATTCGGTTTTAAAAAGAATAAGAAAGGCGTCGCGCTGACTTATGCGGTCATGGTGCTTCTTCTTTTGTCCACGGTCATCGTCGCGATTACCGCGCTTGCTTCGGGATCTTATACTGCCGCCGTAAATTCCGTTGCGGACGACCAAGCTTTCTACTATGCAAAATCCATCGGTCTTG
>DBVY01000030.1 GCA_002308575.1 Christensenella sp. UBA1252 | reverse complement strand
TTTGCATCAATCTTCAAAGCCGTTGAGGTTTTTGATCTGCCGGAGGCTCTCATCCTCTTGCGCGGTTCATCTGCGCCACTCTCCGCGCTCTTCTCGTAGCGAAATACGAGCGACAGCGAGTTATCATATGAGCGAAGCGAATTATCATTCGACCGAAGGGAGTTATCATATCGCAGAGCGATTATCATATGAGCGAAGCGAGTCTTATGTCGAGCCTCGATTTTTCCGCTCTCTCCACCCTTGCTTAGGTTTGTGTAATTTAGAAAGACACATTTTACGAAACTTGCACGAGAAAATTAAAAACCGTACACAAAAGTCGTCAAATCTCCGACGACTTTTTTTCGTTATTGTCTTTTTAACTATTCCGCGAATTCAACCGTGAGCGCGTTTTGGTACAACAGGATCCAAGGATTTTTAAAAAGAATGAAATGCCACGCCGTTTCCGAACCGTTAAAGACGATCCGAATGTGCTCGGGCCCGGAGATTAAGTCACTTTCGATTTTTGAGATCCCTTTCCCGAGATAGATCGTTTCAAGTTCTTTGCAGCAATAAAACGAGATCGCTTCGATCTTTGTAACGCTGTCCGGGATCACGACTTCTTTTAATTCTTCACAGTACTGAAACGCGCCGCGTCGGATCCACCGCACGCCTTCCGAAAGAATGATCTTTTTTACGGAGTAAGCAGAGTAGAACGCGCTTTCCGAAACGCTTGATGTTCCGGGCAGGATTACCGTTTCCGTCTTGTCCAAATAAGCGAACGCCAACCTGAACATTTTGTTGAACGAATAATCCGAAAGATCCAAAAGGGATTCTTCCGAACGGCAACCCATCAACCATTCGTCCTCGCCGTCTTGCAATAAGCAAATCCCACGCTCGTCCCATTTCATTTTATACTTGAAAAACGCTTCGTCGCGAACGGTTTCCACAAAACCCGTCCTCCCCAAAATTTTCCGATTGTCTTCGGCTTGTTTTCTCAATTCCTCGGTTGAAACGTCCGACAACAAAGAAAGAACGTCCAACGGAAGGGAACTCCTGTTTATCAAACGGATCAATTTTTCCGATCCGCAGAAAGGAGCGATTCCGACTTTCGTTACGGTAGAGGGGATCGTGACCTGCATCAGATTCATTCCTCTGATCGCCGTTTCTCCGATCGAAGTAATCCCTTCGGACAGAACGAGTTCATCCACGTGATTGATCCCTACCAAAGCGCCGGTTTTTATCTCCGTTATGAGGCGACCGGAAAAGGGCGAACGAGAAGGAACGATCAAACGCCCTCTCGCTTCCTCTTTGTAAAGGAAATCCACGATCGCGAGGCTTCCGTCCGCTTTCGTTTCATATCGAAACATCTCGTCTCCCGCCACATATCCGTCGACGCACTCGATCTTCGGCTGCGGCATTCCGCTTTTTACGAAATTCTCCTTTTCGATCGCATCCCATTGTTCGGGCGTGCCTTCGAAACGGATCGTTTCCAATCCTTCGTAATCGAAAACATTCTCGCCGAGGAATGCCAAAGTCGCCTGTAGTTCCGAAACGCAAACCCGCGTTTCCGCAAACGCTTCCCTTTCGATCCTTTGCGTTTCCTTCAAACGAATATGCACCAGCGCCGAACAGCCGAAAAAGGCTCTTTCCTCGATCACGGAAACGCCCCCCAAAAACAAAACAATAAAAAGAGAAGAACACCCTTTAAACGCTTCCTTTCCGATTTTTTCGATCGGTTCGTTCTCGATCCAAGAATCGATCGAAACGCAGTTTTCGAACGCGTTCTTTTCGATTTGTTTCGCCGCGAGCGCGTTTTTAAGCGCCGAACAGTTTTTAAAAGCGGCTTCGCCGATCCTTATTAAAGCGCCGCTCGGGGACACGCTTTCGAGCGCCGAACAGTTTTCGAACGCATGCGCTCCGACTTCCGTTTGTCTTTCAAAGTATACTCTTTTAAGGTTCTTGTGATCTTTAAAACACCCCGCTTCTATCGCAACGTACGTGCGCAGGTTCTCCAACTGCGGATACTCTGAAAAATCGATCAACCCCATTTCCGCGCTTCCCATTCCATCGGTAATACAAAGTTCCTTTAACGAAGGTTGCGCGCCGAACGCGAGGATCGCCGCAAGCGGCGCTTCCGCTTTTTTCAGAGTCGTTATGGACGAAAAGGCGCCCTCTCCGATCTCTCGCAAGCTCTGCGGCAGGCTCAATTCTTCAATCTTCGCGCCTTTAAACGCGTCTCTTTCGATTTTACGAACGCCGTCCGGAACGCGAACTTTTTTGCTTGAACCTTTATAAGCTGATATGGAGATCTCATCGTTTTCCAAGGTGTATTCGAAATTTCTGTTCAATTCGACCAGATCGACCGTGATCTTAACTCCGTCGATCTCGACGGTCATCGTTTCGTGTTTTTTGATCTCCTCCAACAGGATATCGATTGGCGAAGCATTCAAATCGCCGCGCGTTTCGTTTTCGAGTTCCGACTCTTTGATTCTGTCTACGTACGTATCCATAACCTTGAAAGCAAGGGTAACGGACAAAAAGCTCGGCGCGCCGCTTGAGAACAGATAATCGGTTATGACCACCGCCGAATACTCGGAATTCTTTTCGGCGATTCGAACGACCGCGATCCCCTCGATTTTGCCGTTTTTTCTCATAACGACGCCGATATAGGCGGTCTCCGTCATTTCGTCGTCCGCTTGCCAACATAGGGAATTCCCTTCTCTGACAGTCGTTTTTTTTACGGACACTCCTTCTTCAACGAAGGAGCCGCCGTACGCTTTACAGAAAAAATCCGTTTTTTTCGATACTTTCGGAAAAGACACCATGTATCCTTGGAAGGATTCAGATCCTTTCCACTCGCTCAACGAAACACCGCATGAACTCGTCGCTCCCGTTTCGGTCAGGGGCAACGCCGTTTGGTCGGACGGCGTGGACGCTTCGGAAAAGGATTCGGAACCGTTCCCTTTCAGGTCGGTTTTGATTTCGTTTCCGCACGCACCGAACGCAAAGAAAGCGGCAAGCAAAGCCGCGATCAAAAGACAGACCTTAACTCGGATTTCACGCTTTTTCATTTTTTCTCCTTTTTTATGATATCATATTGTCTTCGCATTGAAAAGATTTTCTTTTTGAGAAAAAGCCCGCAAGAACGTTCGCCCGCGAAAAGATCCTTTCAACCATATAGTTGTTTTTTCTCTGATAAATTGTGACAAATGGTAAAAAGATTATCGATTTATAAAAAAGGAAAGTCGATCATCTTATCGAAAAGATTTCAAAACCATTTAAAGGGAAAGAAGCGGAACGTGCTCCTTTTCACCGTTCTTTTTTAGGATATAGGCGTTGCCGCCCGCGGAAAGCGCGCCTTGGAGGACGCCGTCCTCGAAAAGGAGCGCGGCGTTATCTTCGATCGCGTAAGAAAGCTCGTAGCCCTGCTCTTTCGCGATCTCTTCGAATTCGGTGCGTTGATTGAAATGCGGGGTCGCCGCGCCCTTGAAAACGCCGTAACCTTTATAGGGCATAAACGCACCCGGCACGAAAGAATCGGTATACATATCTTCAAACCAACAGATCGCGCCCGCCGAAAGACCCGCGAGGATCGCGCCGCGTTCGTACGCCGCGAGGACTTTTTCTTTGACCCCCGTTTCGGATAAGATCTGCATCAAAAACAGCGTGTCGCCGCCGCCGAAGTACAAAATATCCGCCTTGTCGATCTTTTCCTCAACGTGCTCGACGGTCATCAGCCCTTTGGTCAAAATCGCGATATCCGCTTTGACGTCGAACAGAGAAGTATAGGTTTTTCGAAAGGAATTGAAATAGGGATTGCTGTCGTGGCTCGCAGTCGGAAAAAAAAGCGCGTAGGGGCGCTTCCCCTCTTCCGCTCTCGCCCGCGCAAGCGAGCAGATATAGCCGTCGATCGCCGCGGTCGTCTTATTTTTAATCTCACCGCCGCCGATCGGAATAAAAATCTTTTTCATCTCTTATTCCGCCGCGTTCTTCTTCTTGAAGTTATCCTTCGCGCGNNTACATATTGCTCATAATGACCTTACGAACGCGCAAAGATTTCGGCGTTACTTCGAGGAGCTCGTCCTCGCCCAAAAATTCGATATATTCTTCAAGGCTCATGCGCTTGACGGGCGTCAAACGAAGCGCTTCGTCGCTACCCGCGGCGCGCATATTCGTAATATGCTTTTTCTTGCAAACGTTGACGACGATATCGTCCGACTTCGGCGTATAGCCGACGACCATGCCCTCGTAAACCTGCGTGCCCGGTTCGACGAACAAAGGGCCTCTGTCCTGCGCGTTGAAAAGCCCGTAGGTAACGGCTTCGCCCGTTTCATAAGCAACAAGGGATCCGAACGAACGCATTTGGATATCGCCTTTATAGTCTTCGTAACCGAGGAAGATCGTGTTCAAAACGCCTTCGCCTTTGGTGTCGGTCAAAAACTCGTTTTTATAGCCGATCATACCGCGCGCGGGCATCTTGAATTCGAGGCGAATGCGGCTGCCCATCGGCGTCATCGTTACGAGCTCGCCCCTTCTCGATCCGAGCTTTTCCATCACCGCGCCGACGCTTCCCTCGGGAACGTCCACGATGACCTGCTCGATCGGTTCCATCTTCTTCCCGTCCACGTACTGGTATAAGACTTTCGGCATCGAAACCGCGAATTCGTAGCCCTCGCGGCGCATCGTTTCGATCAAAACGGAAAGGTGCATTTCGCCGCGCCCTTTAACGAGGAAAGTATCCGTATTATCCGTATCTTCCACGCGAAGCGAAACGTCCTTTAAAAGCTCGCGATACAGCCTTTCGCGCAAGTGGCGGGTCGTCACGAACTTGCCTTCGCGCCCCGCGAACGGCGAATCGTTTACCATAAAGCGCATTTCGAGCGTCGGCTCGCCGATCTTCATAAACGGAATGGGCTCGACCTTGTCTACCGCGCAAAGGGTGTCGCCGATCGTAACGTTTTCGCTCCCGCTGAAACAAATAATATCGCCGACTTTCGCGCTCTCGACGTTGACCCTCTTCAAGCCGTCGATCTGCATCAGAGAAACGACGCGGGTCTTGTAGGGTTGAAAATCGCCGTGATAGGAACAAATGACGCCTTCCTGCCCGACTTTGATGCTGCCGCGCTCGACTCTGCCGATCCCGATACGCCCGACGTAATCGTTATAGTCGATCGAAGAAACGAGGACTTGGAGCGGCGCGTTTTCGTCGCCCTCGGGCGGATCGATATAATTGACGATCGTTTCGAAAAGATCGGTCAGATCGGGCTTTTGCTCGACGGTCATCGAACTCGTTCCGTTTCTGCCGCTGCAATAGACGACGGGAGAAGAAAGCTGTTCGTAACCTGCGTCCAAATCGAGCATCAGGTTCAGAACTTCGTCCACGACGCGCGTGGGTTCGGCGTCCGGACGGTCGACCTTATTCACGCAAATGATGATCTTATGCCCGAGTTCCAAAGCTTTTTGGAGAACGAAACGGGTCTGCGGCATCGGACCTTCGACCGCATCCACGAGCAAAAGAACGCCCGAAACCATTTTGAGAACGCGCTCGACCTCGCCCGAAAAATCGGCGTGACCCGGCGTGTCGATGATATTGATCTTAACGTCCTTATAGTACGCGGCGGTGTTTTTCGCGAGGATCGTGATTCCGCGCTCGCGTTCGAGGTCGCCCGAATCCATCACGCGTTCGTCCACGTGCTGGTTGGAGCGGAAGATTCCGCCCTGCTTCAACATTTCGTCCACGAGGGTGGTTTTGCCGTGGTCAACGTGCGCGATGATCGCTATGTTTCTCAAATCCTTTCTTATCATTTCGTCCTTCCTTACGATCGAAGTCTGCTTTACGCACGCGCGCTTTTTCGCGCGCAAATCCATAAAGATCGCTTTAACAAGGTAAAATTATACTATCCGAAAAAATATGCCGTCAAGCGAATTGCTTTCCCTCGCCGCGAATTCGCAAAAAAAAGAAGCCGCCAATCCCTTGACGACTTCTTTGTTTTTATCGTTTTCCTACTTGAATTTTCTTTCGGGTTGGGTTTTCAGTTCAACGAAGCGGCATAATCATTGATGATGTTCAACGCCCAATCCGCGCCCTCTTGATACTTCGCGTAATCTTCCGCGGTAAAGAGGTTTTCGTCGAAATCGTAGTAGAAAACGGTTTCATACCAGTTGTCCGAAGCCGTTCTGCTCATTTTACCCAACAACTCGAAGTCGCCCGCCCAAACTTCATCGTCGTGCATAAACTTCGCGTAGCCGTTGTCCCAAACTTCAAAGGTCAAATCGAATTTTCCGTACTCGAGATTATCGCTGTCGCTCGAATCGCGCAGGTATTGACGCGCGACTTGCACGCACGCGTCGTGCCCTTCGCCCTCGATCAAGAGGGAGAACTTCAATTTGTAATATTTGTTATCGGCGTCGTAAGTGATGTACTTCTCGCCTTCTTCAAGCTCTTTCAAAACGATCGTTTCCTTCGTAATACGGAAGTTGCAAAGCTCGCGCGGATCGTCCAAATAATAGCCTTTCTCCAAGAACTCGTCGCGATCGGCGCAAACGTAAGTAGACGCTTCTTCGGGTTTTCCGACCGCGAAATACGGGATCGTTGCGGTTTCGGTTTTGCTGACCTTCGCATCCGCTCCTTTGGCTTTAAGCGTCTTATAAACGCCCGTTCCCGAAGCGTACGTCTTTTCCTGTTGGTTCAAAACGTTCGAAACGATGTCTATCAACCCTTTCGACGTGCAATCAACAACTTTTGCGCCCTTTTGATAATAGAACGCTTCGCCCGATTGCGAACGGAACGCGCGAACCGCCATGCTGCCTTCCGCCTCAATGACCTTATTACCGAAAGGTGCAGGAATCCCAACCGTTGCGGAACCTTGTCCGCGGGAAATGGAAATCGCTTTATCCGCCGCGATCTTATTCGCGTTGGCTTTCGCGTAGATCATTGCGATCGCTTCTTTGATCTGATCTTCCGTCGCGTTGTTTTGGAGCGCCGCGTCGATCTTCGCCTGTTCCGCCGCGGTGTACGTCGAAGCGTACGCGGGACGCGAGTTTTCGAAGTCGATCAGTATGGGCTTGTACGGCTTATAGGTGATCGTTTTCACGAGCAAATAACCGCCGACGCCGATACCCGCGAGAAGGATGATCGCCAAGATCGCGATCAAAATGACCTGCCAAACTTTTAAACGTTTCTTTGCTTTCTTTTCCGCTTTTTTCATTTTTTTCTCGTTTTTTGCGATGACCTCTTCAAAGTGATCCGCCACTTTTTCATCGGCCGTCTTCTCCTTTTCCATTTTTTTCTCGCTTTTCGCGATTGCTTTATCAAAACGTTCTTTGAGCTCTTCTTCAAACTTTTCGTTTTCTTTCAGCTCTTTTTCGGAAACGATCTCCTCGGTCGTTTTCTTATTCTCTTCCATATTGCCTCCCCTTTTTTATCAATGGGCGGTCGCGTTGCCGTTTCTCGATGCCCTGGTGTAGTTCGGCATCTTGACGTTCACGAAGTACAAATAGGTTTCGCCCTCGTCGAATACGGTCACTTGATTGACCATATCGCTGGGCTTATAATACTCTATCGTGTAGCCGTTTGTCAAGCCGGGATCGGGCATAAGCGCATTTCCTTTAAACATTACGACGACGTCGAAGGTATGCGTCGAAGAATTCCAAGTGACGCTCGCCACGAGATCGTTCACGTTTACGATCACGCTTTCGGTAATCGTAAACGAAATGTTGCCCGTTGCTACGTAATCGGTATTTTCGGGATCGACGGTGACAGTAAACTCATAGGCGATCACGTTATGCAAGCCATCGTAACGGACGTCGGACAAAGATTGCGTCGCCTCGCCGCTCAAAACGAACGGAACGGGTAATCCGTATTCGCCCGAGCTCGCGCTCAAAACGTACGGCATATCGGAGCGATACACCACGCTCGAACCACTGGTGCGCGGCGAGCCGTCCACAAGCATCGTGATCGTGGAAGAAACATCCTTCTTTGTGATCGTAAACACTTTGTAAACGGAGCCTTTATAGTGCGCGTGCGTGGTGACCGAAATATAGAGCCTGTACGTGCCGCCGCCGAGGTGCGCGTCCGCCGCGAGATGCGGCGCATCGTCCTCGTTGATCGTTACGTATCTTTCTTGATATTCGAGCTCGACGCGATCGTTCGAAATATGCGCGCCGTAGAATTCCATCGCGGACGCGGGCGTGATATAACCTTCCGCATCCTTCGAATCGCGGAAGACTTCGGTCCAAACGTCGCTACCGAAGAACATTTCGTAGCTCGGCACGTTGAAGTCGCTTTGCGTGGAATTGAAGATCGTTTGTTTCGGACCGCCGATCTCCGCGGGCACAGACGCATTCCAAAGCTCGATACCGATATGGTTCTCCGCGTTACGCACCCACTTGAAGACGACGCCCTTTTGCGTGATCTTCGGATCGTAAACGGGCACGGTCTTGACGCCGGCGCCCATTCCGAATTCGATCGAGAGGGATGCGGGAAGCTCTTTGCCCATATCCATAACGTGCTTAAACGTGTAGACGAGGTTGTCGCTGTCCACGCTTTCGTAGGTCGTTTCGAAGAACTTCCCGTCCGTTCCGCCCAAGCGATCCTCGTTTGAAAGAGTGATCGCGGAAACGATGTTGGAGAACACGCGCAAACCGTATCCTTCGATGTTTTGATAGCCGCCGTTCTCGTTTCCGACGCGCACGGAAACGTTTTCGATGATCCCGCTGCCGTCGTAGGACAGAATGACGTTCGAATTATCGTATTTGAGTTTCAAGGGGTATTTGCGGCTGTCCCCTTTGAATTGCACGAGGACGTCCATCGTTACGGTAGAGCCCGAAACGTCCGAGCCGAAAGGCTCCGCCGCATATCCGTCGATATCGATATAGGGCTGACTGCTGTTTCCGATCCAAACCTTGTCGATCGCGCGACGGACGACGTTTACTTCGACGCCGACCGAGATATTCGGGAACGCGGAGCCGAGATCGATCATCGCGTAGGTCGGGAAGCCGAACACGCCGTCTTCGTCCGGATAGGTCTTGGTGTTGCCCGTCAGCGCCGCGTCCGCGGGGATCGCGGAAAGGTCCCAAGCCGCCTGCGCTTGGACGAACACGCCGTTCAAATAGAAGTTGATATATTTCGGATACGAAGTCGCCGCCGTCGGAAGCACGTAATACGGGTTGATGTTCAAACTCATCGCATACGAGAACGCGTCGCCGTGCGCGCCCGCGGTGTAATCCACTTCGACCGCGGAAAGCGAAGCGCCGCCCGTCAGATCCGAACTCGCCGCGAACGGAACGCCGCTGACCGTTATATTGCGGATCGGGCTTGCAATGACCGAAACTTCCATCAAAATATCTTTAAAGCCGACTTTCGCGTTACCGATGCGCGCCGTCACATTGACGTTGCCGCTGATCTCGTTTACGCTCGTGCCCGCCGCCAAACCTTGGGTGTAAAGCTTCTTCAAGCCGTCGCCGAGGTTCCAAGAAACGACGTTGACCGGATAGAACGAGGAGGTCAAGCCGCTTTCGACGTACAGCTTTTCGGGGAAGTTCTTAACGTCGCGCGGGTCGGTCACGGTAAATCCGTCGTCCGACGGCGTCAACAAGCGGAACGTTACGTTCCGACTGCTCTTATCCTGCTTCGTGTAAACCGCGTCGTGATCGCCGATCGCAGGCGCAACGTACACGTAAACGGGAACGATCTGCCCTTTCGCGACCGCGTTCACCGTTCCGAAGAAACCGTTGCCGATGATATCCGTCTTTCCGTCGTACGCCGCGAGATCCCACGTTACGCTGATCGGGAAAGACTCCGCTCCGTTGTTGAAGAACGCGAGCATTTCGGTCGGATAATCGTTTTTCGAAGTATAATCGAAGCCGTAGGTCGGGTCGAGCGCGGCAAGCACGGAATAGGACAGGCATTGCTTGCTTTGATGCTCTTCGAGCGTAAGATCGCTTTCGCCGATATGCAGTTGCGCGGCGTTGAACGAATAGCCCGTGATCAAAATCTGATCGAAGGAAAGCACGAGGGATATCTCTTCGCTGCCCGCATAGCCCGTTCCGTTATAGACGCCGCCTTCGCAGAGCTTATCTTCCGAGAACGCTTTATCGAACTCCCATTTCGCGGGAACGATCTCGGTTTCCGAACCGGTCTTGGTCGTAAAGGTGACTTTCAAAGACTTCGGATAACGATAGGTGTACGCGTTCAACGAAGTAAACGAATACTCGAACATGTCTTGGGACTTCGTTACGATCACGGCGCCCTCTTCGTCCAACAGCGCGATCTCGGTGATTTGGATCGGCGTAAACGCATAGGAGAAATTCTTGGTTTGATATCCGCTGATCGAATCGCCGACGACCATCGTCAAAGTGCCCGTGGCACCCGCGCTGTTAACGACGCCTTCGAGCGTTTCGAATTCCCATTTCAATCCCTTGATCGTAAAGGCGTCCGCCATTCCTCCGTTTGCGAAAAGAACGGTCGGCAGGATCTTTTCGGATTGCGACGATGTAAACGTCCTGACCTTCAAAACGTCGAACATAAAGCGATGATTCTGCTCGTCATAAGAAACGCCGTCCAAATCGGTCACGTCGAAATTCGCGGTGTGAACGACCTTCGGTTCAAAGTAGATCGGAACTTCCAAAACTTCGTAATTCCCCATCAGGTCGTAGACCTTGGCTTTCATCTTGTCGGGCGCGGCGGGATTGGTTTTATATTGATAGAGCGTACCCGAAGCCATCAACGATTCGATATTCGTATTCGTCAGATCCCACGATACCGTTTCCGCCATGATCGTCTTTCCGTCCGCCGTTTGGACTTTCAGAACCTCGGAATACACCGCTTCGTTCAACGGATCGAATCCGTCGTACGCCTTAAAGGTCTTCGTATAATCGGTCGAAACCGCCTTTCCGCCCACGATCGAGAGCGTAAATTCCGCGACCGACCCGAGATAGATCTCGTTTTCGAAATAGGTCTTGACGCGCGGCTTGACCGTAAAGTTGCGGTTCTCCGCTTTCGTGCTGACGCCCGTCAGATCCCACGAAATCTCTTTGAGATAGGACGAGTTGTCGATATCGACGTACATTTGATTGTAAGTTTTGAGAACGACGGAAGGCGCGACGTCGTTGTAATAATCAAACGTGAATTTTCTATTCGAAACGTCGTACTTCCCGGGATAGATGCCGAGGCCGGACAACGAAACGCTCGTTGCGGGCGAAACGTCGACCTGCACGGGACGGAGGAAGGTTTTTCCGAGCAACGCGATCGACGCGTTGACCGTCGTTTCGGCGCCTTTCGCGCCCGTTTGCGTCGGCACGCCGGAATACTCCCAGATCTTGTCGTTCGTGCCGAACGCCATCAAGGAAAGCTTATAGTTCATATTTCCCGTAAACGCGGCTTCCGCGAAAACGGGCATATCGTTTTCCGCCAACAGCTCGACGCGCGCGGGCACCGCCGCAGACAGGGAAAGAAGCGAGAATGAATCGTTAAAGGAAACGGCGTACTCGCTCGCGTTGATATACATCTCGTTATCGGAATTGAAGACGATCGTTCCGAAAATCGTGTTACTCGTAAGCTTGACTTCCACGCGCCTGAACCCGAGGTGATCCATCCAGAACAAAGCCAGATCGGGATAGATCGCCTGCAATCTTGCTTGCACGAACGTCGACAAGATTCCGCAATTCAACCCGAACATAAACGAATCTTCGCGCGCATTGATGTTGATGCGGTTCGCGGCTTCATAGGGAAGCACGCCGTTTTCAACGTTGAATGCGGCGAGAGGCTCTTCCGCGATCGTCAAAACGCGCACGGGGCGTACGCCCGCGTCTTCGGGGTAAATCAAATGCAACTGCTCTCTGTTTTCGTTCGTATAGTACAGTTTGACGACTTCGGCGCCCGTAGACGCATAGAATTGGAAGAAGGCGCGCGAGATCTCGCCGCTCGGTTCGTACGTCAGATCGGTCGAATAGGAAAGCCCGCCCGTTGCGTTAAAGGTCACGTCCTCGCCGCCGATCGAAGAGATCAAAGCAGACAGGAACGCGCCGTCCGAATCGAACGCCGTTTGCTCTTGCATCGTGCCCGAGAATCGAATGCGCGTCGAATTGCGCGTCGTAAAGTCTATGTAATCGCCTTCGTTTTGGATCGCGCCGAGCGTTACGGGAGAACCGAAGGTAAAGGAAGGCGCGGTCAGCGAGAACGTGATGGAACCGACGGTCACCGAAGCGGAGAGATCCTGCAAACGGTTGTTCCTCGTGTCCCACGCGAACGTCGCGCCGTCGATTCCGAAAAGCCCGAGGAAGCCGATCTTCTCCGAAAGCAGGGAGAAGAAATCCGCGCCGAGCGTATATTTGATCTTGTCGCCGTCCTTCTCTCTTCCCGAAACGAGAAGGGTCAAAAGACGGATCTTATCTTTGAAATCATAGGCGTCCGTGTCCTTGAAGCCCGCCGTTCCGAGCCGCTCCGAAAGGTCGTCCGTCTTGGTTTTGAATTTTTGGATCCCGTAAGCGGAAAGATCGACGTACAAATAATCGCCGCGGATATGGAATTCGGAACGCTTCCCGTTCGGATCCGTCAACTTGACGGAGAATTCCATTCCCTGCCCGGGCACGTAATTCGTCTTGATATCGTACTCGAACGGATAGGTCAGCGCGTCGAATTCGCTCTTTACCGTCGTGTTGTAATGAACCGCCTTGTCGCCGTTCGCCACTTCGGTCGAGATCTGCGCCCTGCCCGAAAGAGAGAAGTTACGCGGATCGAACTGCTTAAAGACCGAAAGCGAAGTCGGCAGATCGAGAACTTGCGCGCCGCTCTTGCAGGAGAAGCGGGAAACCGTGATCGAGCCGCCCTCCTCTTGCTCTGCGCGCGCGGAGATGAAGACGCCTTCCGAAACGTAGAACGTGATCGTCGTAAGCGGTTCCTCTTTGATCAGTTTTTCGATGCTCGTCGAAGTAAACCCGAACAGGTCGGAAAACTCCGCCGGCGAAACGCCGATATCCGCTTGCGTTACGAGCGAAGTTACGGACGAAAACAGTTGATTGTAGGAAAGGATGAACTTATAGGCGTCGATCCCGTTTTCTTGGGAATAGCGGCAACCGTTGAAAATGCGGCTCGCGATCGAAGGCAAAAGATCCGCCGCGTGACTGATTACGCCGCCGTCCTTCTTTTCCGTGTACACGTCGTACACGACTTCGGCAAGGTTAAAATCGGAGATCTTGGAATAGAGAGCGTACGGCGGGAAATGCAGATACGCTTGCCCCTCTTTGTAATAGAACGCGAGCTTTTCGATGCCGCCTTGTTTGACTTCGAACGAAAGCTCGGTATGCGTGTCGTTCTCGCGGTTGTTTTGCGTGATGTCGAACGCGCCCGCAAACGAAAAGTCGTACAGCGTTTCGCCCTGAGCGATCGTTCCGTCGCAATAGATCGTAAACAAATTGACGCTCTGCGAACCGTCCGCTTCTTTCATCGCGGCGTACACCGCGTCCATCGCCGTCGAAACGGGCATAACTCTGCCTCCGAGCGACGATCCCTTCTTTTTGACTTTTTGACAAGAGAACAGCGTCAAAGACGCCAAAACCAAAACGAATATAACGGATAATACAAAGACTAATTTTTTGCGCATATTATAATATTACTACGTGCGCGTGTGCTTGTCAATACCGAAAAATCTTTACGGCGGCGCAGAAGCGCCGAGCGCCCCGCCTCTTCTCAATCGACGATGCCGTACACGAGCGGAAGCGGATCGACGGGCGTTTTCGAAACGTCGAAACACGCGGATAATTCTCGCAAAATCGAAGGATCCGCCTCGATCTTTCCTTTCAAAACAGCAAGCGCCGCGCCTTTTTCGATCGGATCGCCGATCTTAAACGGAACGAAGATCCCGTTGCCGCCTTTTTCTTCGAATTTTCGCGCGATCCCGCCGAGCGAAACGCAGTCGATTTTCTTCAAATATCCGCTCTTTTCGGCGAAAACGGATCCGACGTCCGCGGCGAAGATCTCCTTTCTTTTTTCTTCCGAAAACAGGGAGAGCTCGCCCCCTTCGGCGCGCACGATCTCCATCAGTTTCTTTAAGGCTTCTCCGCTTCGGAGCAAACGGGTCGCCTCTTCCGCCCCTGCGTCTTCCGAAACCCCTTTCGCGAGCGAAATCAGCTTGGAAGAAAGGATCAAAGAGAGTTCCGAAAGCCTGCTTTGCTTGCCGGAAAGGCAATCGATCGCGTCCGAAACTTCCGCTTCTCCGCCGATGTAATCGCCAAGCGGCGCGTTCATATCGCTGATCACGGCGACCGCCTTTTTACCGTGCGATTTCAAGATTTTAACCATCCATTCGGCGAGCGCAACGCTGTCCTCGACGCCCTCCATAAACGCGCCGTTACCCGTTTTGACGTCCAAACAAAAGACGTCCGCGCCGCTCGCGAGCTTTTTGGAAACGACGGACGAGGCGATCAAAGGAAGGCTTTTGACCGTCCCTGTTTCGTCGCGCAATTTGTAAAGGGCTTTGTCCGCGGGAACGAGTTCTTTGGATTGGGCGATGACCGCCGCGCCGACCTCGTCCACGACCTTTTCCGCCGCCGCGATCGACATTTCGGGGTTCAATCCCTTGAATTTTTCGAGTTTATCGATCGTTCCGCCCGTGTGCCCGAGCTTTCTCCCGCTCATTTTCAGGAAAGGAACGCCCGCCGCCGCCACGATCGGCGCCACGATCAGCGTCGTGCTGTCCGCGAGCCCGCCCGTTGAATGTTTGTCCGCATAGGGATAGGCGCGCTTTTTGAAAGAAAGCGTTTCGCCCGACTCCACCATGACCTTCGTCAGGGCGCTTCCGTCCTTTTCCGAAAGGGAAAATTTACAAACGGCTTTCAAAAACTCCGTCATCTCGTCCTTTCCGACCTTGCCGGCAAGGAACCCTTCGATCCATTCTTTGAGCAGGGGTTCGCCGAGCTCTTCTTTTCGCATGACTTTTTCAATGATCTCGTTCATCTTTTTCTCCTTTGGTTATTGTAACACGCCCGAGCGCCTTTTTCAAGAGTCGCTCTCTTGACAAATCGGACGCAAAGTTATAAAATACTTTTGTTTTACATAGGATTATACGCGCGTCTACGACATCATTCGCGCGGAGCGCGCTTCAAAACCGCGCAAAAGGAGAAAACTATGATCGAAAATCGTAAAATCAGAGAAAAAGCTCGCATCACTCTCGAACGGAAACTGTTCGGAAGCGTTTGGATCACGTTGATCATCGCGGCATTGATTTACAGCGTGATCGTCGGCATTCCTTCCGGAATCGGCGGCGCCCTTCCCGGCAAGGTCAAGTTCGCGATCGGTTGGATCTTCTCGATCGTGTCCATCGTCATTTCGGCGGCGCTGGAATACGGACTGCTTCGCATCTTCGTTAAAACCGAGCGCGGCGACAAGAAGATCGACTTTATGGATCTTTTCATCGGGTTCAAAGAGGACTTGCAAAACGTCTTCCTGCTCGGTCTTATCCGCAGCGTTTTGATCTTCCTCTGGTCCTTGCTTTTGATCATCCCGGGCATCATCAAAGCGTACGCCTATTCGATGGCTGTCTATATCCAACAGGATTCCGAGGACAAAGAATGGCGCAGATGCCTTGAGCTTTCGAACGAAATGACCTACGGCTACAAAGGCAAGCTCTTCCTTTTGGATCTCAGCTTCATCGGCTGGTACATCGTCGGTCTGCTCTGCCTCGGCGTCGGCGTCCTGTGGGTCTCCGTCTATCACGGCATGGCGAGAGCGCATTTCTACGAGGAATTGAAAGAAACGCGTAAAGACCTCTTCGGCGAACCCGATTCCGGAAAGCCCGAAGAAGAAACCGCGCCCGTCTTCGAAGAAGAAAAGACCGATGCGCCCGCGGAAGACGCGATCGTTCTCGACGCGCCCGTGATCTCCTCGGACGAAACTTCCGAAGAAAAATAATCGTTTGCAAATAAAAATTCGCGATTCCCTCACGCGGCGGTTTCAACCGATTTCGCCGCGTGATTCGTTTCGCGCCACAAATTGTTCGAAACCGCACTTTTTCTATTGACAAAGCCCGCAAACGCATATATAATAAGACCGTTGTCCGCTGCTATGGCTCAGCCTAAGGAGCACGTCCTTGGTAAAATTAAAAGGGAGGTTCGAGCACACCCCGAAAAAAGGCTCAAAAACACATCAAAATAAGCACTTGCTGCTATGGCTCAGTCGGTAGAGCACGTCCTTGGTAAGGACGAGGTCACCAGTTCAAGTCTGGTTAGCAGCTCCAAAGAAAAACTGCCTATATTTCGGCAGTTTTTTCTTATTTCAGAGCGTTTGAAAAATGTGAATTAAAGTTCTGTTTGCTACGCGTTTGCTACGGAAAGGGCGATTTTCGCCTCTTTTTTTATGACTTTTTATCAAAAACAGGGACGGAAAGAGTACGTCCGTTTCTTACTGAAACCGACTGTAAAAAACTGCCGTTTTCGGATGCGGTAGCAAACGCGTAGCAAACAAACCCCGTGCCCGCCTTTCTGCTCTTAACGGTCTTTACGCGCGCACCGCATTTTATATGGTTTTTACTTGATTGAGAAGAATCGGTTCAATCATGAAGGAACGTTGCTGTTCATCACCTCTTTTTTGCCCAATATTAAAAATTGAATAATTTTTGGCATAAGTGACCCCACAAACGCCCTTTTTTCGCCCTTTATAGTAGAGGGAGAAAAAAGTTTCGGCTTAGACCGACACGTTTTTGCCAAAAACAGCCCTTTATAATGAGGGGTGATGCTCTGAAAATTAAGATCTGAATAAATCTTTCTTTGAGGGGGGCCTTTTTTGCCTCAAAATCGCCCTTTATAGTGAGGGGGGCAAGAAAAAACATGGCTGATCGGCAAACTTTTTTTGCCGCAGACCACGAAGTAATCCCTCAAAAACCGCCTAATAAGGTGGAGGGATATAAAAAAGGAGGTGATGCCTATGCGTCAATAANNACCTGCCGACGGTCGTTAAACGCCGGTGAAGAAAAAACTATAGGAGGTACGAATGGAACATACAAGACAAAACAAACACTTCCCTTTCTACGACTTTTACGCCGAGATACTGCGCGGCTTAACGGACGAAGAAGCGGGACGAATGACAAAGCGGATATGCGCGTATATGTTCACCCCTGACCCCGTGGTCGATATAACAGATGCAAAGGAACGGTTTTATTGGGGCAATCTCGTGGACGTCTTGGAAGAGAGCAAGGAGAGCGNNCCGTAGAATGAAACACTTCGGCTTTCTGGAGAACTTTTACGACGCACTTCAGCTGCTCGACGACAAGCAAGGCGGGCAGTACGTCAAAGCTATCTGCGGCTATATGTTCGAGGATAAGATCCCGACGCTGAGACCGCCGCTCGACGGCTTCTTCACGCTCGCAAAGCGGAAGTTGGACCTATCCAAGATGCGGCGTAAGGTTGGCAGTAAAGGCGGCAACACGGAGCGCATTCCCGTCACCAAAGAACAAGTGCGAGCTGCAGATAAATATGCGCCCGCAACGATCGGAATGGAAGGTTTTCTGAAACGATTCCCGCGCGTCAAGAACGATATTTATAAGTCAAGCGTGCATTTGGCGGTAGGCGTGGATTGGACAACCCTTGCAGATGAACTGCCCTCTTCGACGTATCGAGACAGCACAAGTCTGTATCAAATCCTGTCGCATTACAAGGAGATCGTCGGATAGAAACGGAAAGCAAATCGCAAGCAAAAAATGAGCAAAAACGCACGAAAAGGAAGCAGGCTAAGCTTTTGCAGTTTTCACGCAAAAGGATCTGCGGAATCGGGATACCCGACTTCCGTTTTGAACGGAGATAGCACGAGTCTTTACGCCCATAAAAAGGGCAGGAAAACAAAGCGGATAGAAAAGAATTTTTATAGGCTTTTGTGAGAAACGTCGTCTATCGTACGATTGTACGACTACGCTCCGTTTTCACAAAAAATCCACGCACTCTATCCGCTCAAAAATAATAAAACAAGGAGGTGACCGGTATAGCAAAGCGTAGTTCACCGGTTATATTCGATATAACCTATACCCCGTATCGGCTGCCGAAGAACGCTACCGCAGAGGAGATTGCGGAGCACGGCAAACAACGCGCCTTTTACGATATGTCGGGCGACAGTAATATCTACAAATATATGACGACCGAGGGCAAGGTCTGCGGAGACGATTCGACCAAATATACGATGCTCGACTATCTGCAAAAGAGTACGGGGGTATTCAATCAAAACGGGATGCTATCCAAGGGAGAAGTTAGGGAGATCAAGCGCCGAGCGCAGGACGGAGAGAAGAACCTATGGCACGGTTTTATCTCCTTTAATGAGGAAGATTCGCGCCTTATCGACACGCCCGAAAAGTGTATCGATCTCGTCAAGAAAACCTTTCGGCAGTTCTTCAAAGACGCGGGCTTCGATCCCGACAATATGGACTTGCTGTGCGCCCTGCACTTGGACAAGCCGACGCACCTGCATATTCATTATCTGTTCTTTGAGAAAGAGCCGAAAGTGAAGAACAAGCGCGCCGCGGGATACACCTATCGCAGGAAAGGAAAGATCTCGATGGAAGCCATAGAGAAGATGACGGAGCGATTGAACGCCTACACCCTCGACGACGACTTGGAGAGAAAACGAGAAGAGATGATGAACGTTTTTCGAAAGGATAAAAACTTTCTTGAAGCGAAAGATCGAGATATCGTCCGCGGATGGATGACAGATCTCGCCGATAAGTTGCCGCGAGATAAGCCGTTATACTATGCAAGCAAAGAGATGGCACCCCATCGAGACACGATCGATATGATCGCTGACTGGCTGATCCTCTGCAACCCCGAAGCGCAAAAGGCGGACGAAGCATTCCGCAATGAAGTAAAAACCAAAGGGGCAAAGCTGAGAGAGAAGATGGGCGGATGGTACAAGGCGCAAGCCGAGACCGAATTGCATTGCGTTCAGCACATGGAAGGCTTCACGGAGCTTGGCGACGAACTGAAAGCGTTACATACCATCGAAGCACTCGAATGGGACTACCGACGGCGACTTGGAAATATCGTCTTAAAACACGTACGGGATATACAGAATGAAACCTATACCCGCGATCCCCGTCGCCGCTACAAGACCAACGACAAGGCATTAAAACGCAACCTGACGATCTCGGCGCGGAAGATCAAAGGGATCACGAACGGACTGTTCTCCGCTATATCCGATCTATTCACGCCGCACACACGCGCGTGTCACAGCCGATTGCAGGAGATCGAAGCGGAAATGGAAATGAAGCAGAAACAAGAGGAGGCAAAAGCAAATGTAAACGAGAAACCGAAAAGCAAATATTATTGGGGAAAATAATGAAAAATTTTCCCAAAAGAGCTTGATATAGCACAAAGATGCCTGTATCGTATAAATACGATAAAAGCTATTCGGGAGGTTGAGTATGGATAATGAAGGAATTATGAGAAAAGCCGAAGCCGGAGAGGCATTGACCGTGGAGGAAGTACAGGTTTATGAGAGCCTTGTCAAGCCCGTCAAGCACCTATATGGAAAGTACGGAACGCTTGCAAAGAAGTATCTCGAAGAACACAACGTAAGCAAATATTGGTCGATAGAGAATTTACCGGAATACTTACACGGAGTGGACGCGGCGGCACACCGAATGAGGGACGCCATGTATGAGAAATTGTCAAAACTCGATAAGTATAAATTGACTGGGGAATATATGCACGATGTCAGGATCAGGCAGGAGATCCACCAGCTCATCGAAGAAGAGATATTAAAAGAAATCGTTTACGTTTAGGAGGTTTAGAAATGGCAAGAAAAGAAAGCACGCCGAGAAGAGCGGCATATAACAAATACGAAGCGAAACACGCTGAAGAACGGAGATCCGCGAATAAGGTATGGGGCACGAGTATTCCGCGTCCGATTGCGGAGGAAATAGACCTGTTTCTTGAGAAGAACAGGCTCTCCAAGGTAACGTTGATTCAATTCGGATACGAGGCGTTGAAAGAGTACGTCGCAAAGCAAGGCAAGTGAGTTCCCCTTTCCTTTTTGTGGAAGGAGGGTAATCATTGAGGTATCAATATCAAAGTTTGAATGTGGAGCAGCTGATCACGGAAGAGGTGAATCGGCTAACGAAGAAGTACAACAAATCCTTTATCGGATATAAGGAAATTATGGAGATTATGGGGATCGGACGCGATTCGGCGAAAGCCTTATTAAATAGCAACCAGTTCCCCATCGTTCAACTCGGAAATCGAAAAGTGACGAGCATTACTGCCTTCGTCGCATGGCAAATCAGCAAGTTGGCAGGAGGATAAGATGGCGAGAAAAAAGAATAACAAACGCGCGAATAACGAAGGCTCCTTCTATTTCAACAAGCAGCGCGGCGTATGGGTGGGACAGATCACCGTCGGTTTCGACGAGAACGGCAAGCAGATACGAAAGACGGCAACGGGTGAAACGAGGAGCGCGGTCGTAGTCAAATTGGCTCCCTACATGAAAGATGGGAAACGAATAGAGGAGGTTCCCGACGTAGGTAAGATCAGAGAGCATATGATGGATTGGCTACTGACCTATAAAAGGCAGATGGTCGGATCGAGGACGTTTGAAAAGTACGTCAGAATGGCGCAGTTACATATTCTGCCGGTGATCGGCGACTACACCATCCACACCGTCAGCAAAGATCTCTTGCAAAAGGTATTAAACAGATTGTTTGACAAGGGTTATACGTCGGACACGATCGCCTTCGTCAAACACGAGATCTGCCAGTATTTTGAGTTTTGCGTGGATGATGGATTGATCGAAAGAAATCCCGCGCTCAAGCTCAAGATCCAAACGCGCCGCGGGAGAACGTCCGACGCCGATGAGCCCGAGTATAAAGCGATCCCCGAGGAGATCAGGGAGCAGTTCCTTGAAGTCCTCAATAAAAACCGTTTTTTCAAGCCGTTTTGCTTGGTCGGCATCTGCGCGGGACTTCGCCCGGGCGAGATCCTCGGATTGAAGTGGAAGGATTTTGACGACAGGAAAAAGGTGTTGTCGGTCAGGCGCGCGCAGACAGTGGAGATGAAGTTTGACGCGAACGGCAAAGTGCTCGGCAGGGAGAATGTTATAGGCAAGACCAAGACTGCGGGGAGCGTCCGGACGATCCCTCTCTCCGATCTCTTGTTGAATGCCTTAACGGAATGGAAGACCGTTAGGACGCTGCAAGAGAAAGTATTCGGGACGTCATTGGCTTCGCCCGAGGATTATATCTTCGGCACGAACAAGGGCGAACTGCGCTCTTACAGCGGCACAAAGACGATGTTCGAGCGCTTTATGAAGAGCAACGGAATGGGCGATTCGGGGATCACCTTCTATCGCTTGCGGCATACGTTCTCCAATACCCTGTTCGAGGCAAACGAAAACCCCAAGGTCGTGCAGACGTTGATGGGACACGCGCGGGTATCCACGACGATGATCTACAACACCGCGACGACGACCAAGTATTTGGAGAAGGCGGTCTCGATTTTCGACGACCGATATGGGGAATCAGTGAAGTTTGCGGAAGCCCCGAAAGCGGAAGAGGTTGCCGTCGATCCGGCGACCGCGGAATCCGCCGATATAGCGAAGTTCCTAACGGAGAACCATATCACATCCGTCGGAGATCTCGTGCGGCTACTGCAAAGCGTAGGAACGGGCGCTTAGTCCCTACAAGAGAGCAAAAATTACATAAAGTCTGACTTTAGAGAGGCAGGCGTGGCGTGATTGCCGCACCTGCTTCTCTTTATGTCGACGCATAGGTCGGGGACTCCCCTCCCCGACCTTTTATAATGAGATAAAAGCAGGATTACTATGACTTATAAAGATGGTTTCACATTCGGTTGATTAACTTATAGTATAAGATCGCCTCCTTGATAGCGTTGCCGTTCGAATCCTCTGCCCGGGTACGTCCGCTTTCCATAGTGTCTGCGCCCATATTTGCATTTTTTATTTCCTCCTATTTTTTATTTTTTTGATCGTTCGAGTGTTTCGTTTGTTCCTGTTTCGCCGCCATCACTATCTTTCACTCAGTATTTAATCGTAAAAAAGAGATCTAACATATGGTGGCACCGGCGTTTGCGATTTTGAACTTTACCGGTATCTTGTTGAGCCGAAATGTGTCTTTGCGTTTGCTTTATAATAATCGGTTTTTACTCTTTCGTTTTATCCAGCGGAATGGTCACTTTGACAGATGTGCCGCCTTCGGGGCGAGAAGAGATGGTCAAGGTGCCCTTGCACATCATTTCAAGGCGCTCGCGGATGTTATTTAGAGCGATATGCGGCTCGTTGTTGTCGGAAGACTTAAAGCCGGGACCGTCGTCCTCGACGAGGATCTCGATCTCTTTATCCGTTTTTCTCGTAGTGACGGAAACGTGGATGGGATCGTTGCTCGTTCGCATGCAGTGTACGACGGCGTTTTCCACGATGGGTTGTAAGGTGAGCGGCGGGATGCGGAAATGGGTGACAGGCGTGTCGAAATTGACAAACAGGCTGTCCTCAAACTGGGTTTGTTCCACGGAGAGGTAGGCGCGGGCATGCTCTAATTCGTCGGTAAAGAGCACGGGCTCTTCGCTTGCGAAATTTGCGAAGTTTTTCCTTAAGTAAGACGTGAAGTCGAGTGTTACCTGCCTTGCCTTTTCGGGATCTCGCCTGCAAAGGCTATATATCCCCATCATTGAGTTGCAGATAAAATGCGGGCGCATTTGAAGCACCATAATTCTTGCTTGTTGATTGGCAATTTTTTTTTGTTGACGCATAAACTGCTCGATGTTGTCCGAGAGAATAAATCCATACATGACCAAAGCGAAAAGCGCCATACAAAATACAACGATTATCTCTATGGCAATAAACATATGGACGATCATTGCCACGGTCATAGGTATCAAATAAACAAGAAGACCGATAAAATACTTTTTCGAGAGTTTCTTCCGCCTTTTGATGGTGCCGATAATGTTGAGAACAAGGACGATTGCCAAAGGCAATAACCCCAAAGCAAGCAACGGACCGCGGACGAATTGATTGTCCGCCGTGACGTAATAGAACACATCCGTAAACATCGAAACGACCGCCATGAGGAGGTATATGCCGAGCAGTGCAGTCATGACCCAAGCCAAAAAGCTTTTCTTGAATCGTTCGCCCGCATTATGCAAAAGAAAAACAGTCGGCATAAAAGCAGTCGTGGATAGGAATGCATCTTCAAAGAAATACACGATTCTTGACGCTACCGCCTTCGTTGAGTCATGCCAAAACAATAACGCCAAAAAGCAGGTGACGGCACAAAGTAACAGTAGGGAGAACAGTGTGATAAAATACCGCTTGCTCCACCTCTCCAGCGTAGGCGTAAAAAAGGAAAAGACGATGCCGAGCACCATAATTACAAGTATTGTGCTGAGCACCGAAAACCCGAAGATGTCGGATGATGTCCACGTCATTCGTCATCACCCCCGATATAAAACGGGTATCGCAGGTTTTTAAGTTGTTCTTTTACACCTTCGACGGTGAGAGGTTTAAGCATAAATCCCGACGCGCCCGTACTCCAAGCGTCGAGCGAATAATCACTGTAGGCGGTCAGATACACCACGTTGGTGCGAGGGTTGATCGCAAGCAGGTCGCGGCACAAATCAAGTCCGCGTGCATTTCTGAGTTCTATATCCAAAAAAGCAAGGGAAACGCGGTTATTTTCGGCGTATTTTATTGCTTCCTCGGCGCCTAAGAAGCCGATCACGTTTGCGTTTGGAATAACCTCTTCCAATACAGGTAACCCATCCGACAAGATCAGTTTCATATCGTCCACTAAAATGACGTTGGGAGACTCGTCACTCTCGGCAGCGGTAAAAAGAGTATTGACGTCCACGCCCAGAACCGTGGCAAGCCGAGTCGTCATCACGGTGTCAGGCAAGCGCGAACCGTTCTCCCACCGCGCGATCGTGGATTGGGTGACGAACATCTTATCCGCAAGTGTCTGTTGCGAAAGACCTTTTTCCGTCCGTATTCTTTTCAAAGTATTCGCAAAGGTTTGATTCATTATGTTTACATACTTCCTACCGGTTTATTGCTTCGATTATACTACAAAAATGCCCTCCGGAACAGTACTTCAAAAAAAAATTTATAAAAAAATATGACACTCTGGAATGCTCCGGCTTTTTATTATATAAAAATGCTAAAATGAATCTTTGGTTGGTAGCCTACGGCTCCGACCACAAAATTACAGGAAAAATGTTTTTATAAGAGGTGTGATAGATGAAATCTACAGTTAAAAAGGCGTTGATACTCGTACTGGTTATGGTCCTCGTCATCGGTGCAATGGTCGGTATGACCATGCTGGCGAAAGAGAAGACCGTGGCGTCGTCGGGTGCCACATCACTTGACGATCTGTTCGACGAGGGTTCTCTCGCCAAAAACGGCATCGAGGCGATGCGATCCGCCGGGCTTATTGACGAGAACGGCAAGATGGTCGCGCTTGACATTCGAGAGAACGGCGCAAGCGTAGAACTTGACGTTTTGGCGAACCGTATCGCAAACGGCGAAGAGGTCGGCGATATCACCGTTAACGGTAACTTCGTTACGTCGGATAAGATCATGCAGTTGCAGCAGGTGAATAGCTCGCTGGACGTGATCAATCTGATGGACAGAGACGTAGAGATCACCGACGAGCACGTTGCCAATCTGCAGATGCTCTTGGAGGACATTGCCACAGGCAAAGTGAATCTTTCTCCCATCATTTCGGAAGGAGCGAAGCAGGTAAGTGTGAATCGGGGGGCGCCCGAGGCTCCACACTTCTCGGAATCGCTTGTAAATTCGCTGAGCTTTATTTACGCGATGGAGCTTAATAAAACCAGAGAAGATGCAATTGCGGATCTTACGACTCTATACGAGGCCGGCTATATCGACGCGAACGGTAACCCCGTAGAATTGGATCCATCTCTTGGTGCTGATGAAATCAATCGTATTAATAATGGCCTCGAGTTGATACGCTCGATCTTAAACGATTCTGGCTTATTGCCGGAGGTCCTTGACGCTTATGAAAATCTGGTCGCCGATGTCGCCCGCGTCGCCCGCGTGAACAGGTTTGTCGCTTGTTACGAGAATTTTTTGGGTAAAAGCGAAAAAGAAGCAATATCGGCTTGGGATACCCTCTACGAGCTCGGCTTGCTCGACTCGGAGGATAACATCGTAAAAATGGATCGATGGGGAGACGCCGCGGAAATCGATCGTGTGAACCAAGGGCTCGAAGGGATAAGCCTGATTTTAGCCAACAGGAGCGATGAGGTCACAAAAGAGCATCTTGAACATCTTGACAATCTGCTCTCGGGAATCGCAGCCGGCGAAATCGATCTTACTGACGTTATTGCCTACTATGGCGCTGAGGCTCCCACCTTCTCGAGTATCGATTTGAGCGAATTCTCCTATAGTTACTCGGCATATTTGGACAAAGGCTTTGATAAAGCGAATTTGGATGCCCTCTATAGGATAGGCTATATCGACGCAAACGGAAACCCCGTTAAATTGGATCCTGCGCTTGGCAGCGAAACCATCAATCGTATAAACAACGGTCTGGCGGCGTTACGTACGATCTTAGGCGGTGGTACGGCCTTTGAAGAAGAGACAACCGCTTTTGATCGTTTTAC
>DBVY01000056.1:21244-31151 GCA_002308575.1 Christensenella sp. UBA1252 | reverse complement strand
AGGTTCTTCTTGGTGGAGTCGGTGAGGACTTCGCCGAGAAGCTCCGCGAACTTCGCCGCGTGCTCCGCTTCCTCCCAAGCCGCCTTCTCCCAGTAAGCGCCGATCTCGGGATAGCCCTCACGGTAGGCAACGCGCGCCATCGCGAGATACATACCGACCTCGCTGCACTCTCCCTCGAAGTTAGACTTCAAACCGTCGTAAATATCCTTCGGGCAGCCCTTGGCAACACCCAAAACGTGCTCCGCCGCCCAAGTCAAAGACTCCCCTTCCTGCTTATTGAATTTACTGCCGGGCACTTTGCAAACCGGACAAAATTCGGGAGCGGAATCTCCCTCGTGAACGTAACCGCATACGGGACAAATCCATTTAGCCATAGTTAATATCTCCTTATTCTTTATTTGCGCTTTCCTCGGGAAGCCCCGAGATAAGTTTTGAAAACACTTTTATTATTATACAACGAAAACCGCCCTCTCGTCAATGCGGAAAATCGGCGCAAAAAAAGCTCAAAGTTTTACGCGGGCGTAGATCGGAAAGTGATCGCTGGGGTAGACGCCGTCGTACAGCGTTTTATCGATCCCCGTATCGAGAAGAGAGCAACCCTTCGGCAAATAGATGAAATCGATCGCTTCTTCCGGTTTCTCGCCGAATCCGTTAAACGTGTTTCCGAAAACGTCGCCGCGGAAATCCTTGCTGTCCTTTAAGAGCGCCTCGAAAGGCTCCAAGCAGGTTTCCCCTTTTTTTGCGTTGAAATCGCCCGTGACGATGACGTTTTCTTCCGCCTTGCGCACTCTGTCCGCCAGCACTTCGAGCTGACGAATGCGGACCTCTTCGATGCGATAATCGGGATGAACGTTGAACACGGAGAGAACGGTTCCGTCCGCATCGCGAAGCTTTACGAAGGTGGAAATGCGATAATGCCACGATTCTTCAAGCTTGCTCATAACGTCGGGCGTTTCGGAAAGCCAAAACGTGCCACTGTCCAACAGCGTAAACCTACGAGTGTTATAAAAGATGGGGCAAGCCTCGCTGTGAACGCCCCTTTCTTCACGGTATCCGATCACCGAATCGTATTCGACAAGGTGCTTTTTTAAATACACATACTGCGGCGGATGGACTTCTTGCAAGCAGAGGATATCGGGTTGCAAACGCTCGATATTCGTCAGCACGTACTTGGCGCGGACGAACCAATGACGGTTGCCGAAATCGGCGTTGTTGTTATAATAACGGATATTATACGATACGACGTTCAAATCCTCGCGGGGATCGGGCGCCACGACACGCTGATCCGATACAGCATACGCCAAAAAAGAAAAAAGATTCATAAGTCGCTACCTTTTATCAGAGTTTTACTTTGGCATAGATCGGGAAATGATCGGACGGATACACGCCGTCATAGATCTTATCGATCTTGCCGACTTCGAGCACGGTCGCGTCCTCGGGCAAATAGATATAATCAAGCCCCATCGGACCGTCGCGATCGATGCCGTAGCCGTTGAACGTATACCCGTAATCGATCATTCCCGAAAAAGTTTTGCTGTCCTTCAAAATCGCTTCCAAGCTCGAAAGCGCGGCGTCGCCGTTTTCCGTGCCTTTGATTGAATTCAGGTCACCGAGCACGACGCATTTTCCTTCCTGCTCCTTGACCTTATCCGCAATGACTTTGAGTTGCTTGACGCGCGCTTCGGCGCAATCCCAATCGGGGTGCGTGTTGTAGACCGTAAAGGTCGTTCCGTCCTTATCTTTCAAGGTTACGAACGTGCAGATGCGGTAATGCTCGCTTCCCCAATCTTTGCTCATCTTTTCGGGCGTTTCGGAAAGCCAGAACGTGCCGCTGTCCAACAGCGTAAAGCGGTTTTTATTGTAAAAAATCGGGCAACTTTCCGTACGTTTTCCGCGCCCGTCGCGATATTCGACGACGCTACCGTAATTGACGAGGTGTTTGCACAAAAAATCATATTGACGGGGTTGAACCTCTTGGCAACCGAGGATATCCGGTTTTACGGCGGAGATATTCGCAAGATAATATTTCGCTCGTTTCCACCAGCGATGTTTGCCGGTATCCAAAGAATCGGTCGAAAAGAATTTTTCCTGCCGACGAATATTCGCCGACATAACCGTGATCGGAGCGTCCGCCTGATATTTCGGCGCTTCCGCCGTGGCGCTGATCGTTTTATACGAAAAATAACCCGTAAATTGCAAAGGAACAAGAATCGCCGCAGAAACGACGAGAACAGCCAGCAACACGTAACCGATGATGTAAACGACCAACTTATTCAATGCAATACCACTCCCCATTCGATCCTCTTTTTTCGTCCGCGTTCGTTTCCAAGCGCTTTCCGTAAAGGTTCTCGAACATCTAAAACATATTATAGTATTAAAAAAAAGTTATGTCAATAGCGAACGACCCGTTTTTACTTGCGATCGGGCGCGCTCGGTGATATATTTAGCGTATGAGCAAAAAGGACGCTTACCTATCCGGATTGAAAAAGGGAATCGCCGTAGCAATCGCATATCTCGCGGTTTCTTTTACGTTCGGTTTGGCGGCGCGAAGGGGAACCTTCCCTCTTTGGTTCGCCTCTTTGATTTCCGCGACGAATCTGACATCCGCCGGGCAATTCACGGGGATCGAGCTCCTGCGACTCGGCGCCGGCTATCTCGAATTGACGCTTGCCGTTTTCATCATCAATTTGCGCTATGCTTTGATGAGTTTTTCGCTTTCGCAACAGGTCAAAGTGCGCGTGGAACCCGTAACGCGCTTTTGCATGAGTTTGTTTTTGACGGACGAAGTTTTCGCACTCGCAAACGAAAAAGGCGGAGAACTGACGCCCGCCTATTATTTCGGGCTTTCGACCCTTCCCTATCTCGGCTGGCAGATCGGCACGCTCGCGGGCTACCTATCGGGCGGTCTTTTTCCGAACCGAGTGATCGCCGCCGCCGGCATCGCGATCTATTGCATGTATATCGCGATCTTTCTGCCGCCCCTTAAAAAGGAAAAAGGGATCGCCCTCGCCGTTCTTACAGCCGCGGCGATCTCCTGCGCGACGTTTTATCTTCCCTTCGTAAATCGGATCCCGATGGGATTCCGCGTGATCATCGCCGCGCTTGCGGCGACCTTGGTTGCCGCCGCTCTCTTTCCGAAAAAGGAAGAATCGATCGCGGCTCCGCAAACGGAAAAGGAGGCGAACCGATGAACGTTTCTCACCTCCTTATCTCCGCTCTTTTGATGTTTCTCGCCACGCTGGCGCCGAGGTTCGTGCCCTTCGTCTTTATTCAAAAAAAGATCACGTCCCCTTTTTGGAAATCCTTCCTTTTCTATCTGCCGTACGCCGTCCTGTCGGCTTTGACGTTCCCGTACGTTCTCTATTCGACGGGAAGCTTGCCCGCCGCCGCGATCGCAACCGCCGCCGCCCTCGCGATGAGCTTCTTCGAACTCAATATGGCGGCGGTCGCCGCCCTTTCCTTCCTCGTCGCGTTCGGGCTGAGCTTCCTTCTTTAACTCAAAAGTTTTTTCGCGATCTTTCGATTGCGCGCTTTGTTGAGCTCGAAATCCGCGAACTGTTTGAGATCGTCTTCCGATAAGAAGAGGTCCAACATTTCTTCGTGCGAAACGGTGGAAAGGATGGTTTCGCCGTCCGCCGCCGTTACTTCGAGATCTTCGTAATAAACGGGCGTCGTGCCGATATAGAACGTTCCGTAATCTTGGAACTCCGTTTCGGAGTCCGATCCGAGCGAAGAATCGAGAAGCGCGTCCTTGATCTCGCGCGTCAGGGCGAAATCGCACGCCTCGTGAAGCCAATTCGTGCCTTGGAAAGCAACCCGCGGCGAAAGGCTTTTATGAAACGCTTCGTCCTCTTTCGTCAAAAAGGCATAATCCACGGAAATGAAATAGTTCTTGCGAAGCGTCGCCTTGATCTCCTCTTCTTGGCGGATCAGATCGGCGACGTACTTCCCGTACTTTTCGGGAGTCACTTCGCCGAGGAAATCTTTCAGATACGGCGAAGCCGTTTTGGGATCGAAGGTCTTCGCGCTTTCGATATACGCCTTTTGCCGCGCGGTGATTTCCGCTTCCTGCTCGCGAAAAGCGTTTTCAAGAAGATCCATCGTAAAGGGGCGCAAAAGCGTCCTCGTTTTGCATTTCGCACGGTCTCCGATCTCGATCGCAAAGCGCATGACCACGGCGCGTTCTTCGGCGGTCAAACTTCCGGTAAACATAACTTTTCTTTTCATTTCATTCTCCGTTTTACCCTTCTAGGGCACATTTTTCCGATTTTTTTTCATTATAACCCATTTTTATCGGCGTTTACAAACCTTTTCCGAAAAAGTCGGGTATTGACTTTATAAGTAATATATGGTAAAATAACTATAACAAAATAAACCCCCATGGAGGTATACAAAATGAAGAAAAACGAATTAGTCAAAGCGATCGCCGCGAAAGCGGAACTGACGAACGCACAATCCGAGAAAGCTTTAGACGCTTTCATCGAAGCTGTTACCGAAGCTCTTAAGGGCGGCGACAAAGTTGCTCTCGTCGGTTTCGGCTCCTTCGAGCTCAAGGATATCCCCGCGAAAGAAGGCATCAATCCCGCCACCGGCGAGAAGATCCAAATCGCGGCGAGCAAGAAACCCGTTTTGAAGTTCGGCAAAGCGTACAAGGACGGATTCAACGCGTAATCGTTTTCAGGTTCATAAAAAAACCGCGCGATTGCGCGGTTTTTTTTATATCCCTTTTCAATAAAACCTTTTTACTTTAAGAGTTTTTCCACTTCGTCCGCAAGAATGGAAAGCGGATTATCCTCGATCAGCTCGATCTTCCCTTGATCCGACAGCGCGGAGATCGCGGGGTCCATCGGCAGTTCTTCCACGATCTTCCCCGTTTCCTTTCTGATCTTTTCCGCCTTGCTTTCTCCGAAGATGCGATGCTTTTCTCCGCAATTCGGACATTTGAAATACGCCATATTTTCGACGAAACCGAGAACGGGGATCTTTAAAAGCTCCGCCATTTTGACCGCTTTTTTCACGATCATCTCAACGAGATCTTGCGGCGTCGTTACGACGATCACGCCCGCGAGCGGCAAAGATTGCATCACGGTCAGCGGAACATCGCCCGTGCCCGGCGGCATATCGACGAACATAAAGTCCACGTCCTTCCAAACGACTTGCGTCCAGAAATTTTTTACCATTCCCGCGATCACGGGGCCGCGCCAAACGACGGGGTCCGTTTCGTTTTCAAGCAAAAAATTGACGCTCATGATCTGCGTTCCGAAAGCGCTTTCCAACGCGAGGACCGCGCTCTCGTCCCCGTAGGCGTGACCTTTGATCCCAAATGCGCGCGGGATCGACGGCCCCGTTACGTCCGCATCCAAGATTGCGGCGCGATACCCTCTTCTTTGGCAAGCAACCGCCATCAAAGACGTTACGAGCGACTTTCCCACGCCGCCCTTTCCGCTGATCACGCCGATCACTTTCTTTACTTTCGAAAGCTCGTGCAATCTTTCCTTTTCAATGCCCCCCGACTGCTCGGAACATTTTTCACTACAATTGTCACAGTTATGATCGCAAGACATATGTCACCTCTCAAACTCGGATAAAAGAATTTTACCAAATATATCGCTTAAAGTCAATCGAACGAAGGCGCTCCTTCCTGCCTAAACTCGATTCACACGATTTGTAGATCTTTTCGATTAACAGAGTTTTCCAACAGATACAAAACAAGCGACGGCAGAGATCGGTGCAACTGCGCGGCTCGACAAAAAAACCGCACAGGCGCGTACAATTGTACGTAACTGTGCGGTTTTTGAAGTTAGGTTAGAAACAAAGCAGATGTGAAGCTATACGCCGCCGCTTATTTCGTGCCGAACAAGCGATCCCCCGCATCCCCCAGTCCCGGAAGAATGTAACCGTGATCGTTCAGCTGGCGGTCGACGGTCGCGACGTAAATCTGAACGTCGGGATGCGCTTTGGCAAGCGTTTCGACGCCGATCGGCGCGGCGATGATGGACATTTGTTTGATCTTTTTGCATCCGCGCGCTTTGAGCATATTGATCGCGGCGACCGCGCTACCGCCCGTTGCGAGCATCGGATCCAAGACGATGACCGTTTTATTCTCGACGCCGTCGGGAAGTTTGCAATAGTACTCGCAGGGCTCCAAGGTTTCTTCGTTTCTGTAAAGACCGATATGCCCGACTTTGGCGGTCGGAAGCAAGGTATGGATTCCGTTTACCATACCGAGACCCGCGCGAAGGACGGGAACGACGACGACGCTCTTTTCCTGCACGACCGTTTGGCGGCAAAGCTCCAACGGAGTCTGCACGTCCACTTCGGTGGTCGGGATATCTTTAAGACTTTCGAACGCCATCAACGTCGTGATCTCTTCCACGAGCTCGCGGAATTCTTTCATTCCGGTCGCTTCGTTTCTCAAAATGGCGATCTTGTGGTTGATTAAAGGATGGTTGAAAACCGTTACGTTTTTCGGGAATTGCATACTATCTCCTTTATAACGATATGGGGAACCGAAGTCCCCCATATGTTCGTTTTGATATTTCGATTATTCTTTATCGGAAGCTACTTCCGCGGTTTCTTCTTTCGCGACGCCTTCCGTGCCTTTGAGCTCGAAAGAAGCGTCGGGAGCGACCGCACCGGCGGCGATGCTTTCGGCGCCCTCTTCGTTATCGCCTTCGATCGAAGCGTTCTTCTTCTCGATGAAGTTCATAAGCGCATAAACGCCGATGCCGAGGAGAAGCGCGGTTGCGATCGCGGTGATCGTGATGGCTTTCGCGACGGAACCGTCACCGTTCAAAGCATACGGAATCTTAACCGTAAGACCGCCGATACCCGCGATCAAGATTGCGGAAACGGTAAAGAGGTTCTTGTTCTCGCCGAGGTCGACTTCCTTAAACATCTTGAGACCGCTGACGGCGATGAATCCGTACAGAGTCAAGCAAACGCCGCCCATTACGCAGCTCGGGATCGTTTGCAAAATCGCCATAATCGGGCTGATGAAGGAAAGCACGATACACATAATCGCCGCAACGAGGATCGAACGAACGGAAGCGTTCTTCGTGATCGCCACGCAACCGACGGATTCGCCGTAAGTCGTATTCGGGCAGATACCGAAGATCGTACCCGCGATCGAACCGACGCCGTCGCCGAGGAGGGTCTTTTCGAGTCCCGGTTCGCCCTCAACGAGGTCGCGGCCGATAATCGAGCTGAGGTTCTTATGATCCGCAATGTGCTCTGCGAAAACGACGAGAGCAACGGGGATAAACGCGATTGCGACTTCGCCGACGCCCGCACCGTTCAAAAGGGACGCGCCCGCAATGCCGGCTTCTTTGTTCGCGATTTCTTTGATCGCTTCGATGAGTCCGAAATGCGGATAGTTCAGGAAAGCGGTAATACCCGCGAATTTCTTGCTTCCGTCCGCCGCCACGACGACGAAGTTATCGACGATGGGTTGGAAGTCCACGATTTTGAGGTAATCGCATTTGCAAGCGTAACCGAAGATCGAGAAGAAGGAAGCGACCGCATAACCCGCGGCGATACCGAGGATGAACGGGATCAGTTTCATGGACTTATATTTCTTTTGCGAAGAGCAGATGACGATGACGATGAACGCAACGAGTCCGCAGAGAAGCGCGACCAAGTTGTAAGTCGAATTTCCGTGAACAAGAGCCGCATTTCCGCCGACTTTGACAAGGCTTTGCGCATAGAAGCCGGAAGCTTTAACGATATCGCCCATCGCGTTGCCCGCAAGGGAGAGACCGATCAAAGCGACCGTCGGCCCGATAATGACCGGGGGCATCAATTTCGAAACCCACTTCGTTCCCGCGAAGTGGATCACGATCGCGATCGCAACGTACACAAGGCCCGCGAAGATCGCGCCTACCAAGATGCCGCAGTAACCGAACGAGGTTGCGACGAACAAGGAGCTCAAGAACGCGAACGAGCTTCCGAGGAAGACCGGGCTTTTGAATCTCGTAAAGAGCAAATAAACGATCGTGCCGACGCCTGCGCCGAGGATCGCCGCCGGGATTTGCATCGGAAGACCGATGATCGTCGGAACCGCGATCGTCGCCGTGATGATGGCGAGCACCTGTTGAAGCGCAAAGACGATCAGCTTACTGAGCTGCGGCTTGTCTTCAACGTCATAGATAAGGCCGTTTTTATTCATATGAGTTACCTCCATATTAAAATCCAAACCGATAAAAAACCTTGCCGCGTACGATTTCGGCAAGGTTTTAACATAGGCATTCTATCCGTGCGTTTCCATCTTGTCGATATCCCGTATCGCTCTTAAAGATTTCTTTACGCTTATGGTAGCATAGACCCATAAAAGTGTCAACTGTTTTTCGCCTTCAAACGACAATTTCGTCTTGATTTCGCCCTTTTTCTTTTATGGATATAATACTTTAAGTTTATACTATACTTAATTTACTCAAAGGGGCGAATTCGATAGGTCGCGCCGATCGATCGAACGATCTCTGCGCACCGCGCTTCTTCCTCTTTCGTAAGAGTTGTGTCCACCGTGGACAACACGACTTTCGGAACGTATTTTACGCAATCTTTCGCAAAGGAAAGCATCGCCTCGTAAGATCCTTTTCCGAAGCACGGACGGACTTCTTCCATATAACGATCTTCGTTCGGCGTGTTCAAACTGATCGAAACGACGTCGATGAGTCCTTTGAGTTCGGGCGCAATCTTGCGACCGTTCACGAGATCTCCGAGCCCGTTCGTGTTGATACGAATGGGTTTCCCGTACTTCTTTTTAACGAAAGACGCGATCTCTTTCAAGGCGTCGAGCCGCTCGGTCGGTTCACCGAAGCCGCAAAAGACGACTTCTTCGTACTTCGACATATCACGAAGCGCGAATTCCGCTTCGACTTCTTCGACAGTCGGCTCTTTTTCAAGCCACAAACGATCGGAACGCCCAACCTTGTCCGTCGTGTTGCGCAAACAAAACACGCAGGCGCACGGACAACGATTCGTCAGATTCACGTAAATTCCGTTATGAACTTCATATAAAATGCTATTATTCATGGAAAGTTCCCCTTATACAGAGATAGAGAGAATTGCTTCTCTCTACCCCGCTTAATTGAATTTGATTGATTTCTTACTTAACGGAAGGACCCGCCTTAACGAGCGCTTTGCCCTTTTCGTTGGTTTCGTACTTCGCAAAGTTCTTGACGAATCTTGCCGCGAGGTCTTCGGCTTTCGCCGTCCAATCGGCGGCGTTCTTATAGGTGTCGCGCGGATCGAGAATGCCGGTATCGACGCCTTTCAGCTCGGTCGGGACTTCAAGGTTGAAGTACGGGATCTTCTTGGTGGGAGCCTTGTTGATCTCGCCGTCCAAGATTGCGTCGATAATGCCGCGGGTATCCTTGATCGAAATTCTCTTGCCGGTGCCGTTCCAGCCCGTATTCACGAGGTACGCTTTCGCGCCGCTCTTCTCCATCTTCTTAACGAGCTCTTCGGCATACTTCGTCGGATGAAGCTCCAAGAACGCCTGACCGAAGCAAGCGGAGAAAGTCGGGGTGGGCTCGGTCACGCCGCGCTCCGTTCCCGCGAGTTTCGCCGTGAAACCGGAAAGGAAGTAGTATTGCGTTTGTTCCGGCGTAAGAATGGAAACCGGGGGCAAAACGCCGAACGCGTCGGCGGAAAGGAAGATCACGCTCTTTGCAGCGGGCGCGCTGGAGATCGGGCGCACGATGTTTTTGATATGGTTGATCGGATAGGAAACGCGGGTGTTTTCGGTCACGGACTTATCGGCGAAGTCGATCTTTCCGTTCTCGTCCAACGTAACGTTCTCGAGAAGCGCGTTTTTCTTGATCGCGTTATAGATATCCGGTTCGGAATCCTTATCCAAGTTGATGACTTTCGCATAGCAACCGCCCTCGAAATTGAAGACGCCGTT
>DBVY01000056.1:21098-21226 GCA_002308575.1 Christensenella sp. UBA1252 | reverse complement strand
CCGTGCTCGTCGTCACCGATCAAAAGTCTCTTCGGATCGGTCGAAAGCGTGGTCTTTCCCGTGCCGGAAAGTCCGAAGAAGATCGCGGTATTTTCGCCGTTCATATCGGTGTTGGCGGAGCAGTGCAT
>DBVY01000056.1:0-21034 GCA_002308575.1 Christensenella sp. UBA1252 | reverse complement strand
GTGTTGATGATGACTTGCTCGCGGCTCGAAATATTGAACGCGACGCAGGTTTCGGAATTCAAGCCGAGTTCTTTGAACCCTTCGACTTTCGCCTTCGACGCATTGTAAACGATGAAGTCGGGCTTAAAGGATTTGAGCTCTTCCTCGGTCGGCTGAATGAACATATTTTTAATGAAGTGCGCTTGCCACGCGACTTCGACGATAAATCTGACCGCCATGCGCGTATCCGCGTTTGCGCCGCAGAAAGCGTCCACGACGTACAGATCTTTTCCGCTGAGCTCTTTGATCGCGATCTCTTTCACGGTTGCCCAAACGGCTTCGGACATCGGATGGTTGTCGTTTTTATAACCTTCCGTCGTCCACCAAACGGTGTTTTCGGAGTTTTTATCCATCACGATATATTTATCTTTGGGGGAACGGCCGGTATAGATACCCGTCATAACGTTTACCGCGCCGAGCTCGGACACCTGACCTTTCTCATAACCGGTCAAGGTCGGATCGATCTCCGCCTTGTACAGCGCGTCGTAAGAAGGGTTGTACGTCACGTTACCGATGTTTGCAATGCCGTATTTTTCCAAATCTGCTTTATTCATTTTATATCTCCTTTAAAGATTTACGCGTTTACGGTTCCCGCCGCTTTCGGCGATCCCCTTATTTATAATTAAAGCCGATTTCCCGCGTTTTGTCAAACGAGATAAGGCCATTCTTTTATTTTTATGAAATATAAAATAAATTTTTTACGGAATTCGCTGTTTCGGACAAAAAAAAGAAAGGCCGAACGCCTTTCATTCTTTCGAAACGGAAACGTTTTCTTCTTCCTCTTTCTTTTTCTTTTCCCACTTGAAACCTTCCGCGACGTTCTTTCGCAAAAGTCGGATCGCAAGCCCCAACACGAAAGCGAGCGCCAAAGTGCTCACGAAGATCAAAACGCCAACCGGATACCCCCAAGTCAAAAATGCGTAAAAATCGTTCGTTTCCGATCCGAAACCGATCCCGTTTACGCGGATATTGATGAAATAACCGATGCCGTACAGGGCGGGCGGAATGATGACGAGCAGATTTTCTTTCCAAGAAAAGTCGCTGTCCGAAAGGAACATCGCTTCCAAAACCGCGATAAGCGGAATGATCAGGTGGAAAAGCAAATTCGCGTTCTTATACATACCCAGCACCCCGTAAAGAGGAACCAAGAAGACGAGGACGACCAACATCGTCACGAACAGAGAAACGGCGGCGATATACTTCAAGATCTCGAGCCAACGAAAGGTCTTCCCTTTCGTTACGGTGTACGTAATGATCCAAAGCAGAGAAACGAGCCCTTCGAACAGGTTGGAAAGCACGGTGAAAAACTTCAGGTTTTCAAAACCGATCACGCAAAGAATTTCGCTGACGGTAACGAACGTCAGCGTCCATCCCATAAAAACGAGGATCGCAATCAAAATATTCGCGCTGAACCGGATCTGCCTTTTCATACTCTTTTATGATAATACTTATTTATATATTTTGTCAACTTATTCCGTTTTTTATTGCAAAACGCGGTAGTTTGCGCGCGTTTTGCGCCCTGCGTTAGGTCCAAAGCTCGGTGATAAACATCGCGCTCGCGTCTTTCGCGGGAGAGAACCCGCAACTCTCGTAAAATCCCATTTCGGCGTTATACGCAACGACGACGATGCGAAGATAGGACGCATATTTTTCTTTGACGAGCTCGACCAGCTTCTTTCCGACGCCCTGCCCCTGAAATTCGGGACGAACGAGCAAATAATGCACGTACGCGTTCATGATGCCGTCGTCCATCACGCAAATCATTCCGACAAGCTGATCCTTCTCCCACGCGGAAAAGACGGTGCGGAAGTTTTTCATTGCGACGACGAGTTTTTCCGGAAAGTGTCCGCTCGACCATTCGACGGACAAGAAAAGATCGGCAAGCTCTTCTTTCGTAAAATCCTTTTTATCGCTGTAAATCATTCGACGCTTCCTCTTCGCTTTGCTCGTGTGCTTTTGCCGCTTCTTCTTGTTTTTTCTTTTCTTCTTCCGCGACGATCGCGTACTTTTTCCTGAGCTCTTTGATCTGACGCACGATCTTAACGACGGCGGAAAGGATCATAATGACGTCCAAAGCGATCAACGTCCAGCCGAGCGTTACGTCGATCGGCGCCTTTTTGTTCGCGATCATAAAAACGCCGAAAAGTCCGATAAACGCAAGAATGCCTATGATAAAAACGGAAATCAAAAAGATCAAAGGAAAGCGGATCCATTTCCGCGTTTTCTTATGCGTGGCGAGTTCCACGCTGAGGTCGAAGACCAATTCGAATAAGAATTCAATCAGCATATCCATACGTTTTTTGATCCTAATAGATTTCTTCGTCAAGCGCCACGCGGCGAAAAGGATATGCGGCGTTGATGCGAGCGAAACAAGGGCAACTTTCGTCGTGATCGTTGATCACGCCGCACGCCTGCAAATGCGAATAAATCGTGATCGCGCCGACGTACTTAAACCCTCTTCTTTTGAGATCCGCCGAAATCCTTGCGGAAAGCCCGTTCGAAACGGGGATCTTCGCACCCTCTTTTTCGTGTCCTTCGTACAAAATCGTTTCTTCTCCCGAAAAACCCCGCAAATAATTGCAAAAACTTCCGAATTCTTCGCGGATCTCGACAAAACGTTTCGCATTGTTCACGATCGCTTCGATTTTTCCTCGCGAACGGAGCATATCTTTCGTTTGCAAAATACGTTCGACATCCGTTTCCCCGTAAGCGGCGACCTTTTCGAAATCGAACCCGCCGAAACAGGCGCGGAACACTTCGCGCTTTTTGAGCATCAGACCCCAAGAAAGTCCGCATTGCAAACATTCCAACGAAAGATGCTCGAACATTTTTTTATCGTCGAAAACGGGAACGCCCCATTCTTCATCGTGGTACTTTTTCAAATCGGCGCTTCCGTTCGCCCAATCGCAGTAACCCACGTCATTCTCCTTTCGCTTCCGACGCGAGCGCTTTGCGTTTGCGACGCGCGACGAGCCCGAACGACAGATAAAAAGCTTCGGTCAACGCCAAAAAAATCAAAACGAAAAAGTTGATCTCTTCTTTCCATTTCAGCGCGACGACCGCGCCCGAAAGAACGAAAAGCAGAACGGGATATTGAAAGCGGAACACGTCGCTCCCCTCCTTCAAAAAATCCCCGAGCATAACGAAAAAGCAGGGAACGAGCACAAACACCGCGACGAACTCGAACGCAAAGAACGAAATGCGAAGCGGAAGATCCATAAAAGAGATATAACAAACCGGGATCGCCATTGCGAAAAGGGTCAGATAGATAACGGACGAAATTGCAAGGAACTTATTTTTTCCGTTCAAACAGTCTTCCACGCATTTTACGATCATCGCGCCGATCAAAAACCCATAGGAAACGAATTGCAATCCGGCGAGCGTAAAACCCGTGTGCATCATGCCGCCGAACAAGATCGCCGCGCCGGCGACGCAAAGCCCTTTCGACCTCGTTTCAAAAGAAAAGGCCGAGCCGCCGAACAAGGCTTTCCCCATTTCGATCGACGGTTTTACGCAAAGCGCGACGCCCGCGACGAAACTCGCCGCCGTAATGCCGTAAGCGATATAGTTAAAAACGTTACCCGACGTCAGCGCATAGACACCGCCGTGGCGGACGCTGAGAATCAAAGCCGCGAGCCGCTCCCCGAGAAGGATCAGAAAATAGAGCAAATATCCGATGATCTGCAACCTGTTCAATAACAACCCTTTCTTTTCTTCCATTATCCGCCTCCGTAAACGATATCGCTTTACACGGGCTTGCCGGAACGCATCTGGATCTTGCAATACTCTTTATCTAAATAGAGCTTATAATCCGCGCGCTGCATACATTTCGGCATAGAATCCTGCCCGCCCAAATACTCGTCGTAACCGGCGCCGATCGACAACACGTACGGAGTTCTATTTTTTTCGCAAGCCTCGCTGATTTCCTCTCGAATCTTTCGGATCATTTCGTCCAATTCCGCTTCTTCCTTCGGATGTGCGATGATCACGAATTCATCGCCGCCGTATCTGCCGAGGAAAACGGGGAACGAACATCCTTTAATGACCTTGCCGAGCGAATCGGCGACGATCTTTAACGCGCTGTCGCCTTCCGCATGGCCGAACGAATCGTTGATCAATTTAAAGTCGTTTACGTCGAGCATGACCGCGAACGTTTTGGTTCCTTCTCTTTTGATATTGGAGTCCTGCGAAATATAACGCATCAGTTGCCCTCGATTGTTCAGTCCCGTCAAAGGATCGATCGAAATCTGTCTTTCCATCGACTGGATATAGAAGATCAACATAATGATCGTGCTTGCGAAGCAAAAGACAGGGATGCGCGGCAAAACCAACATTTGGAAAAGCCCCGCCGTTAGCAAAATGAACGGGAAAAAGCCGATATAATAATGCTTCTTTTTTGCGAAAACGCTGGTTGCCCGAACAGCTTTTCGCAACGCATAAATAAGGACCGCCACGATATAGATGATCGGCACCGCCGCCAAGAAAATCGTGTAACCGATCTTTAATTCGAGATCCTCTCCGATCAAGATCGAAGGCGCGGCGAAATAGGTGATGATCAAGGCGAGCGTGGAAACCACGAACGGGAAAAGCACGGCAATCTTTTTGATAAACCGATCTCTGTTCGGAACGTGCTCGACCGCCATCACGTAGCGAAGCCACATATAGGTAAGCAACGACATTAAGATAAAATTTGCAAAATTCGTAAGCACGACGGAAACGCGCACTTTCGGAATCAATCCGTCCAAAACGGCCGCCCACAAAAAGTCCGAAATGAAATAGAAAATAAACGAAAGCAAAACGTGATCGTATTTAATCTGTCTTTCTTGTTTGTCCGCGCTGCTCCAATCGCGAACGAGCATGATGCCGAAGATGATCATACACGCCAAATTCGCTTCTATGTTAAAAATCAAGTATTCCGACATGCTTTTCTCCCTTTGATCGATTCGAACTTATTTGCGCTTTTCCGGAAGATCCGCCGCGACCGCTTGGATCAATTCCACCGTCAAGCAGTCTTCCGCATCCGCCGCGATCATTTCTTTCGCGCCCTCGTACGGGATCTCCCATTGCGCCGCCCTTTCTTCTTCTTTTAAAATCGCCAGCGCCGATTTCGTTGGTTTTAAAAGGAGCCTGTTGTCATAGATTCCGCCGACGACCTTGCCGTCACAATATAAAACGTATTCGCCCATCATCGGTCGATAAGAAAGCTCGAGCGCCGAAAGCTCGTCCAAAACGAATTGCAAATAGCTTTTATCGGACGCCACGTTTCCAGTCCTCCTTCGTCAAATAGGTGTAATGCTCCGTTCTGACGTCTTGCATCAGAACGCACGGTTTGTTTACCTCGGTGTGATGGAAGCGGAAGCCGCATTTTTCCTGACACCGTTTGGACTTTTCGTTTCCGTCGTAATAGCCGCACCAAAGCGCCGTAACGCCGAGATCCGAAAACGCATGCGATTGCAGAGCGCGCACCGCCTCGGGAATATACCCTTTTCCCCAAAACGGAACGCCGATCCAAAAGCCGACTTCCCTTTCCGTTTCGCGGATCGCCGTGTGCGCTGCGGTCGGCGCGATCAAGCCGACGCTGCCGATCGCCACGCCGTCCTCTTTTAAACAAACCGCATAGGTTTCCTCGGCGGAAAGGACGTTTCGGATCACGTCGAAGCTGTCTTGGACGCTTTCGTGCGGGCGCCAACCGGCAGCGGGTCCTACGCTCGGATCTTTCGCGTACGCATACAAACTTTCCGCGTCCGATTCTTCCCACGGACGCAGGATCAACCTCTCCGTTCGAAGGATCAACTTTCCTCCTCGTCCGTTTGCGAATTCGGATCGACGACGGGCTGTTTTTTCTTCGCTTTCATTATCGCTTTATTGAGGTACATCATTTGGTCGGAGTTTTTAACCGCGGTATTGATCGACTCGTTTGATTTTCTCATCGCATAGCCGAACGCGCACGAATACGCGGTGCCCGCCAATCTGTCCTTCATCACGGAGATCGTTTCGACGATCTTCGCTTCTTTTACGCCCTTATAGACGATCACGAATTCGTCGCCGCCGACGCGATACACGAATCCGCCTTTGCCGCAATAATCGCTCAATATTTTCGCGACTTCACACAAGGCTTTATCACCTTCTTCGTGACCGAAATTATCGTTTAAAAATTTCAGATCATTCATATCGACGGAGATCACGCCCGTAACCGTTTTCGGATTGGATTGCACGACTTTATAAAAACTCTGCCTGTTCAAAAGCGAAGTCAAAGGATCGATCTTCGCCATATGGATATAGACGTAAACGTAATAGAGCAAGATCGCGGACATCAATAACGGACTGTAATTTTCTCGCGCATCGAAAGAAATGAAGAACAGACCGCCGATCACCGACCCGAACACGATATACGAGATCGAAAACCACAAACTGACAGGGGACGTCCGCTTCATCGTACGGAACACGTCAATAACGAACAAGACGACGTAAAAACCGAACAGAATATACGGCAAATAACACAAAACGGGATTGCCTCCCGCAAAATTATTCGGAGCCTTATAGTAGAAAACCAAGTGCGTCCATTGCGACGAAAAATACAGAGGAACGCAAATGATCTCCGGAATAAAGAGCATGATCAGCTTTTTCTTGGAAAACGGCTTTTGCGCCGCGAGCTGCATCAGGACGATTACGATGACCGGATACAAAGAATAGATCGCCGCCGTCAAAAGCGGTCTGAATACAGTGACGTGATCGAAGGTCTGCGTCCAATTTTCCAAATAGAAAAACACCGTTTCGAGCGCGATCAAGATCAAGACGATGCGGGTCGTCTTTTTCATGCGCTCGGAAAGATGAACGCCTATGTTCAAAAGAATGAACAAGCCGACCAACTCATAAATGAAGACGTAGTTATTCAAAAAAATATTTCTGATCATAGTCCTCTGTTACCGAATGCCTTTCTCCTTTATATATTTATCTTTTCATTGTTTCGTTATAACCGCCGAATCGGATCAACCGAAAACGGAACCGTTGTATTTCTTTTGCGCGACGCAAAACACGGTCAATCCCGAAACGAACCCGACGATGAGCGCGACCCACCAAAGCGAGGAACGCAGAAGATCGAGAACGCCCGAAACGCAGATCCCGACGCCGATCAGGATCAGCCCGATCCCAACCATTCGCGCGTAAGACGGGATCTTCTCCGGCTTTACGTTCTTATAGTGATACGTATGCAGGAGGGAAACTTTTCGTTTGAGCCAAATCAGCAGACCCAACACGATGCAAAGCGCTCCGACCGCAAACTTTATACAGACGCCCACGATCATTCGTTTCTCCTCATTGCCTGACAAGCAAGCAAACCGTTTCGATATGCGGCGTTTCCGGAAACATATCGAAAAGCTCAACCGACGAAAGCGCAAAGCCTCCGCGAATCAAATCGTTTACGTCGCGCGTCAAGGTGGCGGGCGAACAGGAAACGTACGCGATCAAAGACGGCGGGCAAGCGAGGATCGTTTCGATCACGCTCTTTTGAAGCCCTGCTCTCGGCGGATCGACGACGAGAACGTACTCTTTTTTCCCCTCGACGACGCTCGGAAGCAACGCTTCGACTTCGCCGCAAAGGTGCGTAACTTTTTCCCCGACGCCGAATCGCTCGGCGTTTTTCATAGCGTTCACGGTAGCGTCCTTGATCACTTCGATCCCGACGACTTTCTCCGCGTTTTTTGCAACGAGGGCGCTCATAATGCCCGTTCCGGAATAAGCGTCCACGACGAAAGCACCTTCGGGGATCGCGCGCTGCACGGCGCGATAGATCTTTTCCGCGACCTCGAAATTCACTTGCAGGAAAGACAAAGGGGACACTTCCCATCTTCCGCCGCAAAAATCGGTTTCGATCGCGGAGATCCCCGCGATCTTTCGAATATCCGGCGACAGGATTACGTTGTTTCTCGCCGTATTCTTGCAAACGAACACGCTTGCGTTTTCGCTCGTTGCGGCGCGAACGGCGGCGGCGAATTCTTTTTCGCACGGCATCGTTTCGCCGTTGATCACGACCGTCACGCTGAACGTAAACGAATCTCCGAGCGGAAGCCGCCTTGCGACCAGATGGCGAAGCAGTCCTTTCCCCGTCTTTTCGTCGTAAACCGAAAGCGCGTTTTCTTTTGCGAACGCGACGACCGCGGCGATCAGAGGTTCGATCCATTCTCCGTGAAGCGGACAACGCGTTACGGAAAGGACCTTATGCGTTCCCCTCTTGAAAAGCCCGAGGGTCGGCGCGCCGTTCTCAAAGCCGAACGGAAGGGAGATCTTGTTTCGATAAGCGAACGGCTCGCTCCTTTCGAGAGGAAGATCGGAAAGCGTTACGCCCGCGTTTTTGGAGAAAAGCGAGATCACGTTCCGCTTTTTTACTTCCGTTTGCTTTTCGTAGGCGAGGTGCTGCAACGCGCAACCGCCGCACTTACCGAAGAACGGGCAAACGGGCGCTTGCCGTTCGGGCGAAGGCTCGATCATTTTGATCAAATGTGCGAAAACGATCTTGCCTTTTACGCGATCGACCGCGACTTTGACCTTTTCCTTCGGCAGAACGAACGGGACGAAAAAAGTGTGTCCATCTTGATGGGCGACGCCCTCTCCCTCCATTCCGAAACCCTCGATTTCAAGCGTAACGATATCCTTCGCTTTCATTCTCTTCGAAGAAAAGGGGCGCACTTTTAAAGCGCGCCCGCAAGTTACTTACTTAACAAGCACTTTCTTTAAGTGCGCAAAACGAGGCAAACCTTCTTCCAAGGGCGCCTTACAATCGCCTTGGATCAAAGGCAGCGCATAATCCACGTACTCTTGCGTCAAACCTTTTCCGGCGGGCAAAATCCAGCTGTCCGGAATTTTCTTCTCGGTGTTCGCCGCGAGCGCAACGTCCATCAATTCGGGGGTGCAGACATAGTCCTTACCCGGCTTTCTGACAAGGCAGACCATTTTATCCGTCACGCCGTCCACCGCCGCTTGCACGGCTTTCGAGCCGCAGGCAAACGCTTCATCCACGTCCACTTTGCTCGCAAGGTGCGCCGCGCAACGTTGAAGCAAACTGAATTCGATCGCGCGGGTTTTGACGCCGAGCTTTTCTTTTACGAGGCCGGCGAGCATCGCGCCGACGCCGCCGAGTTGCGCGTGACCGAACAGGTCGGTCTTGCTGGCGGTAAATTCGCCGACGTACGTGCCGTCCTTGGTTTTGATGCCTTCGGAAACGACGACCATACATTTGTTGTCGTTCTTCGCGCAAACGTCTTTGACGCTCGCAAGGAATTCGTCTATATCGAACGGGGTTTCGGGCAAATAGATCAGATCCGCGCCGAGCCCTTTGTAGGAAGCGAGTTGCGCCGCCGCCGTCAGCCAACCGGCATTTCTGCCCATGACCTCAACGACGCAGACCATACCCGTGTTGTAAACGGTGGAATCGAGTTTAAGCTCCATAATGGACGTCGCGACGTACTTCGCGGCGCTACCGTAACCGGGGCAATGGTCGGTTCCGAAAAGATCGTTATCGATCGTCTTGGGAACGCCCATCACGCGGCACTCGTATCCGCTCTTTTGCATATACTTGCTGACTTTATTGCAGGTGTCCATACTGTCGTTTCCGCCGTTATAGAGGAAGTAACGAATGTTGTACTTCTTGAAAACTTCGAGAAGCCTCTTATAATCGGTTTCGTCCACGTCCGCGCTTTTGAGCTTATAGCGGACCGATCCGAGAGCGGAAGACGGCGTGTTCTTCAAAAGTTCGAGCTCTTTCATATCCTCTTTGGAAATGTCATAGAACTGCTCGTCCAAGATTCCTTTGATGCCGTGCGCCGCGCCGTACACGTTCGTGATCACGTCCGAATGTTTCAACGCTTCGATGAAAACGCCCGCCGCGCTGGAATTGATGACGGACGAGGGGCCGCCCGACTGCCCGAAAATAAGTGCGCCTTTTAATTTTTCCATAGTATCCTCCAAATGCTGTAAGGCTTGCGCCTTGTGTAATCGTGTTGAATGCTCTTTTTACAGGCTGAGCATCGTTGCCTGTTCGTACAACTTCTCGTCGAAATAGGGTTTGATCGCCAAAGCGTCCGCGATCGGAAGCTCGATGACTTCCCCGCCCTTAACGCCGACGACAAGACCGCCTTTGTTCTCTTTCAAAAGCTCGACCGCGCGAATGCCCAAGCGGCTCGCGAGCACGCGATCGGACATCGTCGGAGAACCGCCGCGCTGGATATAGCCGAGAACGGTAGAACGGATCGAAAGACCGGTGCGCTCTTTGAGTTCTTTCATCGCTTCATCCAACGGGCAAGCGCCTTCCGCGAGGACGACGATACCGCTCGTCTTTCCGACGGCGTTGCCACGGAGAAGGACGTTCGCCACTTCGTCGAAATCGACGGGATGCTCGGGCACCAAGATGACTTCCGCGCCGCCCGCAAGACCTGCGTGCAGAGCGATTTGACCGCTGTGACGACCCATAACTTGGACGATAACGACGCGCTGGTGAGAGCTCATCGTGTCGCGCAGGTTGTTAATCGCGTTGACGGCGGTGTTGACCGCGGTGTCGAAACCGATCGTGTAATCGGTATAGCCGAGGTCGTTATCGATCGTTCCCGGAAGACCGATCGTCTTGATCGAAAAATCGTTATAAAGCTCGTTCGCGCCGCGGAGAGAGCCGTCGCCGCCGATGACGACAAGACCGTCCACGTTATGATTGGCGAGGGAAAGCGCCGCCTTCTTTCTGCCTTCATACGTCGCGAATTCTTCCGAGCGAGCGGAACGAAGGATCGTGCCGCCGCGCTGGATCGTATCCGAAACGGTGCGCCTCGAAAGCATATGCAGATCGCCTTCGATCAAGCCGATATAGCCCCTTTCGACACCGTATACTTCCAAATTGTAATAGCTCGCCGCGCGAACGACCGCACGGATCGCCGCATTCATACCGGGCGCGTCGCCGCCCGAAGTCAAAACCGCAATACGTTTCATAAGCCACCTACCTTTTTAAAAGATAGGTTTATTGTAGCACTCTATAAGAGTGATTGACAACTGTTTTGTTTTGCAAACCGAATTTTAATGCTTTGTGTGCCGCGAAAAAACCTTTTTGTAAAAAATATAATACATTTTTGCATAAAAAAAATCCTATTTATCCGTTTTTATTCGTTGTTGTTCTCTATTTTTTATATAATCAACCGATTGGTGCTCTTGAATTTTTACTTTTTTGTATTGTATAATTTACATATCAAAGCACAAAGGAGGCCACCTACTATGAAGACATTTTTCTTAAAGGCAACCGCACTCATCCTCACCTTAGCTCTCTTCTTCACCCTTGTGGCTTGCGAAGGAATTCCGATCTTCTCAAAAGAATCCACACAAGAGCAAAGTGGCACCGAAGAAAAAGACATAGATAAAAAAACGGAAACAAGCATAGAAAACAGCACAGAAACCAGCACGGAAGCAAGCGAAACGAAGAATGCCGCCGCCTTGACCGTTACAGCGGAAATGATAAACGAGAAACAATACTGTTTCGCTCCCGCGCAATCGTCCGATTCAAGTTCTTTTTTGGTCAAGGATTCATACAAGGACGCCGATAATTACTATTATTTGATTTATTTGGGAACGGTCTACAACGTTCCTCTTGTCGAATCCGAAATCATTACTTACAATGCCGAAAGCGCCGGCATTCGACACGAACTGACTTTTGCCAAGATAACGACGAAATCTTTGGAAACCGCGTCTTCCAAGGTCGTTTCCCGATTGGAATACGATAGTTGGTTCGGCGGATTCGATTTCGGACTCAAGATAGGCGAATTGTTCTCCTTTTCAATCGGACTCGACGTTAATACGAACACTACGACAACTACGGGCTCGAGTTCAACCAAAACTGCAGAAGAAACCACCGTTTCCGAAACGAGGACGCTCGAGCTGTCTTTAAACAGAGATTGTCCCTTCGGAACGTATCGAATCAGCCGCGCAAAAGACTATATGGTTTACGCTTTTGCGCAAAAAAAACTTGCGTCCGATGAAATATGCGTTAGTTATAAAGCCGTTCCTTGCGAAGGCATTATCAACTTAATCGAGTATACGCAAGAAAAACGATTTCCCGCAAGCAATAAGATAGAAAACTTTTCCTTCGACGGACAACTCGTCAAAACTTTGCCCACGCCCGCAAAAACGTACGGAGAAATCACGACTCCCGACCCCATCGATACTTTTTGGACTCCGATTACGGTGACGATGAATCGCTATAACTGCAATAACGACAACGGATACAACAAAAACCAGCAAACAAATTTATTGAATTTGCAAATGCACGATAATTTCGAACTCGGCGAATTAAGATTGTACGGTTGCCAAGAAACAAACAACAAATTCGTCATTAAAAATAGCGATGATTTTTCCTTAAAGTGGAGAGTCCTTGAAAACGTCACCGATCTTCCGAGCGAGACTAAAGCCTATTCGCTCAGCGAAGATTCTAACAGCAACGTGATCGGAACGAACATTTCGAAATCGGTCAAGCACGGCGCTTATTGGGTTCGAATCACGTATACCGATGATTATCAAAACCAATTCAACGATACCGACATTATGAAAAACGCAACTAAGGATACATTTGTTGAACTCATAAATTCCAATTCGCTAAAAGAAAAGAAAAAGATAAAAAAAATCGAAGTTGTAATCGTATATGAGCTCCAGCCTAAAATACCTTTAGTTTTGTCGCCTTTTTTCTCAAACTGGAGACTCGAGTATACTTTCGATTTTGAATAATTATTTACACCCTTTTAAAAGATCCTTTGCCAAGGAGCGTAAAGCCCACCGCAAAGGATCTTTTTATGTGATACAGACAGCAATCAGTTACCCCCCCCTATCGAGATTCTATCGCTTTCTTTCTTTAATTTCCACGTTTTCCGGTCCAAACAAGCCGTACAACTCCGCGATCAGGGAGTCGCTGTCCGCAACCGTTTGCTCGAAAAGATAGTACTTGCCGCCGATATTCAAATAGAGTTGCACACCACCTTTATACGCGCTCGCCACACGAACGAGTTTTTGATACGCCGCTTGATAGTCGTTCGGAAGACGAACGACAAAAACGACGTTGCGCGCGGGCTTTTCGGGCGCCGCTTCTTCGGTTTTTTCCGCTTCCTGCCACGGACGCACGGCGCGCAGATTCAGAGAGTATTTTCCGTCGCGATCCTTCAAAACGCCGTCCGCAAGCACGATATTGCCCGATTTGATCAAATCCTTATAGCGCGAATAAGTGCCACCGTACGCGACCGCTTCGATCACACCGTCCAGATCCTGCAATTTCAAAATCGCCATTTCGTTTCCGCTCTTATCGACCTTTTTGACGACGTCGATCAACATGCCCGCCGCCGTCACCTGTTCGCCGTCCATCGAGCGGACTTCGACGACCGCCTCTTCATCCTCTTGGGCGGCGAGGATCGCCTCTTCGATCTCGGCGACCTGCGCCGTGGAGAAAGAAATCGATTTATAGCCTTCTTTATAATCTTCGAGCGGGTGACCGGAAAGATACAGCGAAAAGACTTCAAACTCATTTTCGAGGATCTGTTTGCGCGGCAGTTCGGGCATTTTAACGAGATCCACGTCCACGTTCAGGTCTTCGATCTCGTCGAACAGCGAGAATTGTCCGGACTGTTTGCGCTTGTTATCCTCGGCGGTTGCCGTCATGACCTGCTCGTAATTCGCGAGAAGGGTCGCGCGGTTTTCTCCGAGGCAGTCGAACGCGCCCGCTTTGATCAAGTTTTCGATCATCGCGCGATTCGGCATCACGGTTTGACGGCGGAAGAAATCCGAAAGGCTCTTATACTTGCCGCCCTGCTTGCGCTCTTCGACGACGTGGCGCGCCGCTTCTTCGCCGACCGCTTTGACCGCGACCAAGCCGAAACGCACGGTTTTTCCGTCCGTCGTAAAGAAAACGTCGCCCTCGTTGATATCGGGTTTCAAGACCTCTACGCCCTTGGTGCGAAGATAGGTTACGTACTTTGCGACTTCTTTGATGTTCGTAATTCTGTCGTTGATGACCGCGGCGATGAATTCGGGCGTGTAATATTTCTTCAAATATGCGGTTTCATAGGACAAAACGGCATATGCCGCCGCGTGGGATTTGTTGAACGCGTACTTCGCGAAATCCGCCATATCGTCGAAGAGTTTGGTCGCGACTTCTTCGGAAACGCCGCGCTTCAAAGCACCTTCGACGGCGGTCAGCTTTTTCTTTTTGTTTTCGGGCGAACCGTAGAAGAAAATCTTCTTTTGTTCGTCCATCAACTTCGCCTTCTTTTTGCTCATAATACGGCGAAGGATATCGGCGCGGCCGTAACTGTAACCCGCAATCTCGCGCGCGATCTGCATAACCTGCTCTTGGTAGACCAAACAACCGTACGTCATTTCGAGGATCGGGCGCAATCTTTCGTCCGAATATTCGATCTTTTCGGGATTATTTTTATTTTCGAGATACTTCGGAATGCTGCTCATCGGGCCCGGACGATACAAAGATATACCTGCGATGATATCTTCGAGCGAGGTCGGGCGAAGCTGGGTCATAAAGCGCTTCATACCGCCTTGTTCAAGCTGGAACACCGAATCGGTATCGCCCGAAGCGATCAGCTTATAAACCTCGGGGTTGTCGTAACCGAGTTTATGGAAATCGATATCGACGCCGTGGTTCTCTTTGATATACATTTTCGCTTTGTTGACGTCCGTCAGCGTAACGAGCCCCAAGAAGTCCATCTTCAACATGCCGAGCTCTTCGACTTGGTCTTTCGGATATTGCGTCGTTACGACTTCGCCGTTTCTTTGGAGCGGTACGAAATCGCCGACGATCTCTTTGCAAATCACAACGCCGGCGGCGTGCATACCCGTATTTCTCGGCATTCCCTCTACCTTCAACGCCATATCGAGGACCTTGCGGATCGTCGGGTCGCTTTCATAGAGCTGGATCACGTCCGGACTCTTTTGATCGACGTGTTTTTCGTCACGCCCGAGAATACCTTTGATGCTCATTTTCCCGTTCGCCTCGGGAAGCATTTTGACAAGTTTATCGACGTCCGCATAAGGTACGCGGTAAACGCGCGCGACGTCCTTGATCGCCTGCTTCGCGGCGAGCGTACCGAAGGTTATGATACGAGTGACGCGCTCCGCGCCGTACTTTTCGCGAACGTACTGGATCACGTTTTCGCGTCCTTCCATGCAGAAGTCGATATCGAAATCGGGGTTCGATACTCTCTCGACGTTCAAAAATCTCTCGAAGATCAAGTTAAAGCGCAACGGATCGACGTTCGTGATGCCGATCGCGTACGCGATGATACTGCCGACGCCGCTACCACGCCCTGCGCCGACGGGGATCCCGTGACGGCGGGCGTAATCGATAAAGTCCCAAACGATCAAATAGTACTCCGCGAAACCCATTTTGATAATGACCGAAAGCTCGTACTCCATCCTTTCGCGGATCTCGTCCGTGATCTCGGGATAGCGGGTCACGATCCCCTCGTAAGCAAGGCGGCGCAAATACTCCGCGGGCGTTTCCCCCGTGGGCGGAACGTAAGGCGGAAACAACGGCAAATGAAATTTGATATCGACGTTGCACTTCTCCGCGATCTCGATCGTGTTGTCGAGGGCTTCGGGCACGTTCGGAAACAGTTCTTCCATCTCGTCCGCGCTTTTGAAATAATAATAAGGCCCGTTCATGCGCATTCTGACTTCATCGTCTATATAATGCGCGGTTCCGATACAGATCAAAACGTCCTGCATCTCGGCGTCCTCTTTTTCGATATAGTGGACGTCGTTCGTTGCAACGACTTTGATGCCGAGCTCTTTGCTCATTTTCAAAAGGTTGACCGTCGCTTTCTTTTCTTCGGGGATCTCGTGGTTCTGGATTTCGAGATAGAAATCTTCGCCGAACACCTCTTTGAACCACAAGGCGAGCTCGCAGGCTTTATCGTAGCGGTCGTTATTGATCGCGCGCGGAATGATACCCGCCAAACAGGCGGATAGGCAGATCAAGCCTTCCGAATGCGCTTTGATCGCGTCGAAGTCAATACGCGGATGGTTGTAAAAGCCGTCCACCCAAGCGATCGAATTGAGTTTACAAAGGTTATAGTAGCCCGTTTCGTTTTTGGCGAGCAAGATCAAGTGATAGGTCGAACTCGAACGATCTTTGACGTTCAAATTCTCGCACATATAGAACTCGCAACCGATGATCGGTTTGATCCGAAGATGTTTGAATCGCTCGAAATCTTCCGACGTTACGACGATATCGTCTTTATTGACCTCTTCTCCCGCTTTTCTTTTTTCTTCGATCAGCGCGTCCTTGACCTGCGCCTCGAAATCCGCCTGCGCCGCGTGGAAAAAATCCACCGCGCCGTACATATTGNNTTGCCGTGATCGGTGATCGCAACGGCGTGCATATTTAAAGAACGTGCTTTTTTGAAAAGGCGGTCGATTCTCGCCGCGCCGTCCAAAAGCGAGTATTCGGTGTGTAAATGCAAATGAACGAAATCTCTCATATTTCCTCTTTGGATTCGTGATTTTACAAAAGTTCTTTCAGAGCGGCAAGCGCCTCGGCGGCGTCCTTCCCTTCCGCGCAAACGACGATCTCCGCGCCCTTTTTATAAGAAAGCGTTACGATTCCCATCAGGCTCTTTGCGTTCGCGCCTTTGTCGCGAAACAACAGACGAGTGTCCGATTTAAACTGTCCGGCGGTTTCCGCAATCGTTTTCGCCGCGCGTAAGTCGAGATCTCTTTTGGCTTTCACCGTTGTTTTCATGCTTTCTCCTCCCTGAGTGCGTTTACCATTTCGCCGATTTTTTCGAATCTGTGATACAGACCGCTTTTGGATATCTTTTCGGGCAGAAGTTCCCGAAGCTCATCGAGCGAAGCATCCCTATGCTCGATCCTCGCTTTAGCGACCGAAGTAAGCTCCTCCGGCACGCCGTAAAACGAAGTGTGTTCTTTTAAATAGATCGCGTCGTTATACTGTTTGACCGCCGCACTCATCGACTTATCCATATTTGCCGCGGACAGATTGGACGCGCGCTGAATCTTGTTTTTAACTTCGGTCAGAACGAGCTTATCCTGCACGGCGAGCACCGTTTTCGAAGCGCCCGCAAGCGCGAAAAAGTCGCTGATCGATTGCCCTTTTCTCGAATTTAAATAGAATTTTCCGTTCTTTTCCTGTTTGGAAAAGCCGATCCCTTCGCTTTCGAGAAAGGAATGGAAATCGTCCGCGTATTCCTCGATATCGAACGCAAGCGTCAGGCGGATCGATCCCGAAGCGCGGCTCAAACTGCCGCAGGAAAGGTAAACGCCGCGCACGTATGCGGACGGGTCGGACACGTAGGCGACGTTTCGCTTTAAGCCGCTGTCCAACAGGGTGATCTCGCCGCCCGAAACACGGATCTTTTTCAGGTCACTCAAAAGCGAAAGCGCCGTTCTGCCCCGCACGGACAACGTAAACAAACGCTTTCTGCGCTTATCCTCGGGGCGAGTGATCCCGATCTCGCCGTTAAAATCATAGGCGCGTTTCAGATAGGAAGAAAGGAGCAATGCGAGACGATAATCCGACGTTGCGTAAAACAGATAATAGCCTCTTTCATCTCTCCCGAGTTCGCCGCCGAACGAAAGGATCGCGCAAACGAAATCGTCGCCTTTTTCGCCTTCGCCGAGCGCGAACAATTCTTCTTTGACCGCTTCGTCCGTTACCATCCGATCTTTTCCACCTCGTACTCCAACGTAACGCCTTGCGTTTCCAACGCTTTTTTTCGGACGGTTTCCGCAACCTCGAAAAAATCGTTTGAAGACGCGCCGCCTTCGTTTACGATAAAATTACAATGCTTTTCGGACAGGCGCGCACCGCCGATCTTCAAGCCTTTCAGTCCCGTCTTTTCGATATAGATTGCGGCGGGGGTTTCACCGCATTTTCGAAACACGCTACCCGCCNNCCCGCCGATCGCTCGCGCGGTTGCGTGGCTCGCCTTTTTTCGCGCATCTCCGAAACGCGCGCTCGAATCGCGCGACGATCCCCGGCTTTAAGGGCAAACGCCGCGGATAAAACGACGGCTTCTTTCGGCAGGATCGCTCGATGATACGCCCATTCCGCTTCGTCCTTTCTTATCCGAACGACTTCGTTTTCGACGAGCGCTTCAAAGTATAAAAGCCCGTCCGAGATTGCCTGCCCGAATGCGGACGCATTCGTTTTCAGCGCGCCGCCGACCGTCCCCGGAATGCCCGAAGCGAATTCTACGCCCGTTTGTTCCATCTCTTCCGCCGCTTTCGCAAACGCCGGCATTTTTACGCCCGCGCCCACGATCCATCGCTCTTTTTCGAAGGAAATCGGGTCGAAGGCGTCGAGCCGAACGAGCGGCTCTCCAAACCCGTCGGGCGGCAAGATCACGTTACTGCCGCCGCCGATTACGCGCAAGGGGCGCCCTGTGATTTCTCGAACCGCGAGCAATTCTTTTACGCTTTTCGGAAAGACGACGAACGCGACAGAACCACCCGACCCGAAGGTCGTAAGACGCGCGCCGCGCACGTTCGTTCGGTACAGAATGCCCGCTTCCGAAAGCCTATCTCTTTCTTCCGATATACGTTCCGCCATAGCGGTATATTATATGGAAGAAACAAAGGATTATTCGCTTCTTTTTAAGCGTTCTTCCAGCTCTTTCGGGGCGCTGTATCCCATTTGTTTCAAGCGAAGCGAAGCCGCCGCCGCTTCGATCACGACGAAAAGATTTCTGCCCGCTTTGACGGGAATTTCGAGTTTCGGAAGGCTGACGCCGAGGATCTCCTCGCTCATATCTTCCTCGCCGATCCGCTCATAGGTTTTGCCTTCTTCCCAATCCACGAGTTCGAAAACCGCGTCCACGGATTTATTGACGCGAACGGCGACCGAGCCGAACATTCTCTCGACGTTGATGATGCCGACGCCGCGAATTTCGAGCATATGGCGGATCATATCCGGCGCGCGCCCGATCAAAATATCGCCCTTTCGGTGAATGATCACGCTGTCGTCCGCAACGAGCCTGTGCCCGCGGTGAACGAGTTCGAGCGCAACTTCGCTTTTTCCGATCCCGCTTTGCCCTTTCAAAAGGACGCCCATACCCGCAACGTCCACGAGAACGCCGTGCAACGTGATCTCCTCGGACAAAACGGTCGTTATATAATCGCTGATCTTCGCGCCGATCACGCCCGTGATCTCGGATGACGAAAAGAGAGGAACGCCCGATTCTTTCGCGGCTTCCACGAGCTCGGGGATCGGCTGGATCCCTCTCGTAATAACCGCGCCCGGGATCTTCAAAGCGAACATTCTCTTCGCGCGTTCCGCCAAAACCTCTTTCGGCAAGCTTAAAGCGAAGCTCATCTCCGCGCTTCCGAACACGACGATACGGCTGGGCGCAAAAAAGGTTTCGTAACCGGCGAGGAACAATCCCGGACGGCAAATCGCGGACGTGGAGAACGTCATTTCTTTATTTTCCGGGAGATAAACGGGCGTTAAGCCCAACGCGGTCATAAAGGCTTCCGTTTTCACGGAGCTTTTGTTTCTCTCTTCCTTCTCTTTGTTATACATTCCGAGCATAGTTCCCTCCTTTTCGGCGGCTTGCCTTTTTTACAGTTCGTCCTTTAAGATCTTATCGATCAAAACCGCGACGCCGTCCTCCGTTATGGGCGGCAACACGATATCCGCTTCCTTTTTCAATGCATCCACGGCGTTTCCGACCGCCGCGCCGAGCGCCGCCGCGCGGATCATCGAAAGATCGTTCATATGGTCGCCGACGGCAACCGTTTTTTCGCGCGGGATCCCGAGATACTCGGCAAGCGCCAAAACCCCGTTGCCTTTTCCTGCGCGCGGACTCGTTACTTCGAGGAAAAACGCGGAGCTTTTGGTTACGTCCGCTTCGTTTCCGAGAATCGACTGCAATTCTTCGATGCATCCGTCGAGCTTGTCTTCCGCAACGATCCCCATAATCTTATTCGGGCAGAACGAATCCGGGAGCGCTTTGGAAAGCGGCTCGTGCACGAACGTAGGCTCGACGCGGCAATACTCGGAATAGGCTTTCGTAAGCGGATTTTCTTCCCGAACGAAAAATTCTTTGTCCGAATACGCGTGAAACACGATGTTTCTCTCTTCGAAATAGCGAAACGTTTTCCAAGCGACCTCGTGCGGCAACGGGAAACGAAGGATCGCTTCGCCCGAATCCACGCGGTACAACGCGGCTCCGTGACAGGCGAGGCAATAATCGTCCGCGCCGATGGTGGGGATCAGTTGTCGGATCGAGGGATACACGCGCCCCGTCGCGATCACGAACCTGCCGCCCGCTTCGCGATACGCCGCGATCGCCCGCTTCACCGCCGGGCTGACCTGTTTTCCGTCGTAAATCGTGCCGTCAAAATCACTTGCAATCAAAGAGTATTTCATTTTCTCACTTCCGTAATATCATTATAACTTATCATAATATATTTTATCAACAGGAAAAAAGCATAAATCCGATCGAGAAACGCGAGCGACCGAAAAATGGATCGAATAAAAAAGGCGCCTTTCAAAACCGAAAAACGCCCTTTCTAAAGACAAGTTCAACGAGCACTATTCTCTTTCTTTGAAAAACCGCGCGATCTTTTCCGCCGCGGGGCGGGTCACGCCTTTGACCGAGGCGATCTCTTCCGCCGAAGCGGAACGCAATTCGTCCAGCGAACCGAACGCTTTATGCAGCGCTTTCACCGTCTTTTCGCCGACGCCGTCGATTTCAAGAAGCATACTCTTAATGCTACGCTTCGCGCGCAGTTTTCTGTGGAAGGTGATTGCAAAACGGTGCGCTTCGTCGCGAATGCGGATCAAAAGCCGCAACGCAAACGCGGATTTCGGCAGTTTGATCTCTTCGCCCGTCGGCAAAACGATGATCTCTTCACGCTCGGCAAGCCCGATCATCGGGATCTCTTCCCCCGCTTCCTTCATTGCCTCCATCGCGTAATGAACTTGCCCGATGCCGCCGTCTATCACGAG
>DBVY01000021.1:5613-14971 GCA_002308575.1 Christensenella sp. UBA1252 | reverse complement strand
CGCGCGATCGCGACGCGCTGTTGCTGACCGCCCGAAAGCTGACAGGGGTAATTCTTTTTCTTATCGAGAAGCCCGACGCGCGCCAGCGTTTCCGACGCTTTCTTTTTAATATCGTCCGTGCTTTCGTAATCGAGCGTCGTTTTCTCTTTGAGCCACGCCTCGATCTCTCTCTTCTCCTCTTCCGTCTTTGCTTTTTTTAAGCGCTTTGCCGCCTGTTTTTCCGCTTTTTTCGCCGCGCGAAGCTCACCTTTGAATTGAAGCGTCGGCGCAAGAAGCAGATTATCCATTACGGATTTATGCGGAAAGAGATTGAAGTTCTGGAACACGAGCCCGAAATGCAAGCGCTTGCGGCGCAGGAGCTTATCGTTGTTTTTGAGTTTCTTTTTCGCTTGGCGTTCCGCCGCGCCGTCGTACAGGACTTCTCCGTTTACGGAGATCGTTCCCTCATCTGCGAATTCGAGGAAGTTCAAGCAACGCAATAGCGTGGTTTTCCCGCTACCGGACGAACCGATGATCACGACGACTTCGCCCTTTTCCACCGAAAAATCGATGCCTTTCAAGACCTCGGTCGAACCGAAATTCTTTTGAATGCCTTTGACTTCGAGTATCGCCATACGCCCCTCCTACACCTTGTAATAGTCGAGTCGTTTTTCAACGTACCCGAACAGCAAGGTCAAAACGCCGTTGAACACGAGGTAGAACGCGCCGGCATAGAACAGCGGCCACAAGAGCGCGCGAAGCGAAAGGATCATTTCCGCCGCGAAGATGATATCAATGACCGCGATCACGCGGGCGAGCGACGTATCTTTCACAAGGGTTATGATCTCGTTGCTCATCGGGGGAATGATGCGCTTCACGACCTGCGGGAGGACGACGTGGAAAAAGGTTTGCGTCTTGGTCATACCGAGCACGGCGCAAGCCTCGTACTGCCCTTTGCTGATGCTCTCGATCCCGCCGCGATAGATCTCGGAAAAATAGCAACCGTAATTGATCACGAACGCGATCAAGGCGGCGATGAATCTTCCGTTTTCGAGTTGGGCAAAGATCGGGGAATCAAAGAGCATGCCCGGCACGTAAAAGACGACGAAAAGTTGGAGCATTAAAGGCGTACCGCGAATGATCCAAACAAACGCGCGCGTCAAATAACGAAGCGGCTTAAAGCGCGTCATCGAACCGAAACAGATGATCAGTCCGAGAGGAAGCGCAAAAAGGATCGTCAGGATAAATAAAAGGCAGGTGGTTCCGAACCCGCTCAATAATTGTTTGGTTACTTCGATAAAACTCACGTTTTTCCCTCGCAGCCGAAAAACTCCGTTTAAAAAATTGCGGAACGGGGCAAACGCCCGCTCCGCAATAATAATTCGATTACTTCGTGATCAGTTGTCCGTCCACGCCGTACTTTTGGGCAATCGTAAGCAACGTGCCGTCCGCGAGAAGCTCGTCGATGACCTTATTGACTTTCTCGACCATATCGCTTCCCTTTCTGAAACCGACCGCATACTCTTCCGCTTCGAGTTGGATGCCGGTCGCGATTTGGAGATCGCTGTAAGCGCCCTTGCCGACCATGCTGTTCGCGAGGATCACGTCCACGACGGCGAAGTCCGCCGTGCCGCTCGTGACTTCGGTCAAAGCGGTGATTTGCGCCGCAACGGACGTAACGTTTGCCTCCGCGGTCAAGCCTTTCGCCGCGCTTTCACCCGCGCTGCCCGCTTCCGCCGCCGCTCTCATACCCGCGCAAGCCTCCGCGTTCGTAAAGTTCGCCGCGTTCGAGCTCTTGATAACGACGCATTGCGTATTGTTCAAATAGCTTTGGGTGAACGAAACCTGTTGCTTTCTTTCTTCGTTTACCGTGAAGCCGTTCCAAATGCAGTCGATATATTTGGAGTTGAGCTCGATCTCTTTGCTCGACCATTTGATAACTTGGAATTTCGCTTTGATGCCGAGCTTCGCGCAAACCGCTTCCGCGAATTCGGTATCGAAACCGGTCATTTCGCCTTCGTCATCCGCATAGTTCATCGGTTCGTAAAGGGTGACGCCGCAAACCAGCGTTCCTTTGCCGAGGATGTACTCGGCGTCCGTTTGCTTCTTGGAGCAAGAAGCGAACACGGCGAGGCAGCACGCCATAAGCGCAATTACCAAAACAACTGCAACGATTTTCTTCTTCATAGTGTTTCTCCTTTTTATTCAGGGTGATTTCAGTATAGCACGGGTAAATTCTTTCTGTAAAGCAATTCAGCGCGTTAAAGCGCCCGCCGAAAAGGAATGGTCGTATGAGTTGACAAATCCATTTCCTTTTTATAAAATAATGCGGACGAAAGTCAAAAAAAACAGGAGGCACACATGGAATACGTTATTGAAACGAAAGCTCTGACCAAAGCGTTTCCGAGAAAAGTTGCCGCAAAAGACGTTGAAATGCACGTCGAAAAAGGCGACATTTACGGTTTGATCGGAAAGAACGGCGCGGGCAAAACGACGACGATGAAGATGATCCTCGGTATGCTCCGTCCGACGTCGGGCGAAATCAAACTCTTCGGTTCGGAGAATCTTGCCGCCGAAAGAGCGCGCATCGGCTCTTTGATCGAAGCGCCCGGACTTTACAGAAATTGCACGGCGTTTGAAAACATGAAACGCTTTTCGATCCTTTTCGGCGGTACCGATCAAGAAATCAACGAACTTTTGGACTTCGTTGGACTCGCGAAGGTAGGGACGCGCAAAGTCGGTGCGTTTTCGCTCGGAATGAAGCAAAGGCTCGGACTCGCCCTCTCCCTGCTCGGCAAACCCGAACTTTTGATCCTCGACGAACCGATCAACGGACTCGATCCCGCGGGTATCAAAGAGATCCGCGACATCATTCTTCGCCTAAACGAAGAACGCGGCGTCACCTTCTTAATCTCCAGCCACCTTTTGGACGAGCTCGGCAAGATTGCGACGCGCTACGGAATCATCAACGACGGCGAACTCGTGGAAGAGGTTTCTTCGGAAGATCTGAAGCGCCGCTGCCGCAAAGGTCTCGTGATCAAAGCCGATCCTCTCTCCAAAGCGGAAAGCATTATGAGAGATAAATTCGGTTCGATCGAATATTCCGTTGAAAACAACGAATTGGTCGTAAATACGGATTCGTCGCGCGCGGCGGAGATCAACGAAGCGCTCGTAAGGGACGGCGTTCAAGTCAGCGAACTCTCCGTCGTCAACAACGATTTTGAAGACTACTTTATCGCAAGGTTGGGAAAACACTATGAATAATATGCTCAAATTCGAATTTCGTCGACTCATAAAATCAAAGGTCTTTTTGCTCTGCCTCATCGTTTCCGCGCTCGGTGTAATCGTCGTTTCCGTTACGACCAAACTCTTTATCGCGGGTATGACGGACGGCGACTCCGGCAAAGTGTACGCGCTCGACCTCTTGAAAAACCTCGCGTCCAACTATTCGCTGCTTGCCGCGATCTTCGTGACCCTTTTCGTTTGCGAAGACTACACGTCGGAAACAATCAAAAACATCTATTCGAAAGGATACACCCGCCCCTGCGTGTTTTGGTCCAAATACCTTTCGTCCTTGGCGGGATGTTTGTCCTTTATTCTTTTGAATATCGTTATGGAATTTTTGCTCGGCGTTATCTTCTTCGACGGCATCGGTAAAGCCGGACAGAATTACGCGCTTTCCATTCTGACGATTATTTTGCTCTTGCTCGCCTATCACGCGATGTATTTCGCGTTCGGCATCTCGATCCGCAAAACGGGCGGCGCGATCGCCCTTTCGATCCTCGCGCCGACGGGCATCGAGCTCCTTTTGACGCTTGCCGACACGGTCTACAAAAACAAGAAATTCTCGTTCTTCGATTACTGGATCTCCGGCAGGCTTTCCGCGATGATGGATGCGAACGTTGCCGGCAAAGAGATCGTGGCCGGCGTTATCATCGCCGTCGTCGTGATCGGCGCGTTTGTCACCGCTTCGTACTTCGTCAACGAGCAACGGGATTGCTGATAACCGTTTGCGATCCCGGATCGGGGCGCAAAAACAAACAAAAAAAACGGGGCGTTGCATATTTTGCAACACCCCTCTTTTTTATATCTCGGATTTACTTCTTGCAAGAAGCAAGGCTTTCTTGTTCCAAAGCAGGCGCTTTCGCAGGCTCTTCCGCGCTCTCCAAACGAATGGTATGATCGGGCACGGGAACGCTCGGACGGCGCTTCGGCAAATTCAAAACGATGATCGCGCCGATCACGAAAAGGATCCCGACGAGTTTCAGCGCGCCGTGCCCTTCGCCGTACACCGTGATCCCGACGATCGAACCGACGATCGGTTCCAACGCGACGAGGATCGAAGCGCGCGAGGCTTCCACTTTCTTTAAGCCGAACGTATAGAAGAAATACGGAAGCGCGGTTGAAACGACCGCGATCCCCGCTCCCCAAAGCCACAGGCGCGGAGAAGCGGCAAGGATCGAAAAGGTGCTCGTAAGATCGGAGAAAGGAAGCGCCGCGACCGCCGCGAACAAAAACGTATAGGTCGTAACGGTCAAGGTGTCGTACTTCTTCAAAGCCATCGATCCGAAAATGCTGTAAAGCGCGTAAAACAGACCGGACAATAGCCCCGTCAGAACGATGAACGGACGAAGGTGCGCGCCCGTTCCGATCACGCCCGACACGAGCAGACAGCCGACGAACGCGAGGATCAACGCGCCGAGCTTTCTCAAACCGATTTTTTCTCTGAACAAAAGAACGGAAAAGATCATAACGAAGATCGGCGACGTATACAATAAAACGACGGCGACAGAGGCTTCGGATTGAATGATCGTGTAAAAATAACAAACGTTGAAAAGAACGATGCTGATGATGCCCGTTCCGATAAACATCCAAATATCGCGCAAGCGAAAGCGGAACAACGCCGGAGAAACGCAAAGCGTTATGATCGCAAACACGGGCGCGGCGATCATCAGGCGGACGAAGCAGATCTGCGTGGCGGACAACCCTGCGGCGGAAAGCGGCTTGATAAACAAGCTGATCACGCCCCAGAACACGCCCGAGGCAAGGATCGAAATAACCGATAGGATTTTCCCGGTTCCGACCTTTTTCATATTCTGACCCTCCGCGCTTCGCGCCCCTCTCCCCGGCTGAAACAGCCGACCGCGAAACCCTGCTTATATTGTATCACGGACGGGCTTTACGTGCAAAACGTTTGGAGAAAAAAGAATTTTTACGGCATGAAAAACAAGTGGAATTTTTCACTTTTTCGCAAAGATAAAAGTGCGCAAAAATCCGAGCTCATCCTCGCTGAATTCGGCTTTCGAAAACGCGTTGAAAAAACTTCTCCTACGCTTAAAAAAGATCAAATTGATGACTTTAATATCGTCAACGATCCGCTTCTTCCCTTCTTCCGTTCGGAAGAGTTCGTGAAAGAGTTTCAAATGCGCCTCGTGCCTGAGTTCCCAAAGCGACCCGTCTTCCTGATACGCCTTTTTATAGGATTCTTTCGTCAAACAAAACTCCAATTCGAAATCATACTTCGCGGGCAACAGCCCTTTTTCGATACACATTCTTCGTGCCTCCTTTTCTTTCGGTTACAGTATAGCAAGAAGAATGCACCATTTTTGGGATTTAAACGTTTCGGGTAAAAAAAGACGCCTTTTTGTTTTTAACGATAATCCGTTTGCCATATCATACGGCGCGGGATATACTTTATGTATGAAAATCTCCAAGTATTCGTTGATCTTGCAAGCGGTCGGCATGTACGTTATGCACTTGCCGCTATACATCCTTTTGATCGTCAACCGCGCTTCCGCAAACGGCGTTTCTTCGGGAACGGCAAAGGGGCTTTTGATCACGGCGCTCGTTTTGATGGCGCCGGTTTTCCCCGTTGCGATTGCCAATATTGTGATCGCCGCCCTTTCGCTTTCGGTCGGCGGTTACGATCCGAGCAAGGTGACGATGGGCGTAAAACTCGCGCTGATCCCTTGGTATCTTTTGAATTTCGTGATCGGCCTCGGGTTCGTCGGCGTCCTCGCTAACCCGTTTTTGATGGTCGCGATCCCCGTTGCGCTCGCGCTCCTCGTCTGCTCGACCTACGTCTTTATGCTCGCGACTTCCCTGCCCGACGTCTTTTTCTTTCTCCGCAAGGCGGTCAAAAAGGAATGGCAGGGNNTAACCCGCCATGGTCGTCGGCGTCGTCTTTTTATTTATCTTCGGTTTGGATATCATCGGCAGCGTGATCCTTCACAAGCAAGCCGAAAAACTTTCCGCGGCGGAACGGAAGAGCGAGTAAGAATTAAGACTCTTCTTCGCTTTCCGTGCCTTCGCGCGATTCCGAAATTTCGATTTTCGCCATTTCTCTTTTTAAGAAAACTTTTTCTTCTACGATACTGACGGCATAACTTGCAACCATTCCGAAACCGAACATAAAAATAATGCGGTTCATATCGAACGTTACCGACTTGGTTTTATACAAAATAAACCATACGCCGTAATAAACGAAATTGATAATACAAGTGTTGATCAAATTATACTTCGTTTTCCCGAGCCCGATAAAAATATTATCGGGAATTTGTTGAAACGCATACGGAATATAAAACGGGAACGCGATGATTACGATTTGAAAGATCCTTTTATAGTTTTCCAAAACTTCGACGTAGCGGAAAAACGGCGTCCAAAGCGGGATCGAAACGCACCATAGCAAAACGATACACGACACGATACAATAATAATTGAATTGTTTCAAATTACGATAACCGTCTTTGCAGTCTTTTCGAATCACTTCGCTCAACGCATTGATCGGGATCAGGAGCCAACCCCAAATGAAATTGTTGCTCACCCAATAGTTTCCGGATTCGGAAACCAAGTTGACCATTTTTACGATCATTAACGCATATACGATATTCGCAATGAATTGCTGTGTGCCGGAAAAGACGCCGACTCTGCACCAATCCTTCCCGATCGTAAGGTCTTCTTTTTTGAAACGGCTGATTCGGATCGACTTTTGTTTAAACAAAATCGCCAACCCGACAATCGCCAGAATACCGTTGATGCAAATATTGCTGCTCGCAACGCCGATCACGCCGAATCTCGGAATAATGATAAAATCGCTTATGATCGTTACGATCGCCTTAGCCGCCAAAAACAAATACACGTTTTTGCTCTTTCCCGTAACGACAAAAACGACGTTCACGAAACTCACGATAATCCCGACCATAAATGCGATCGTGGAAATCGACAAATAGGAATGCACCAAACTTAAATCCGTTTCATTCGGGTTCATATAAGAAATCAAATGCTCGGAATAGATCAAAACCACGATCGAAAAGATCGTATACAGAACGAACGACACGATCATCGTCTTAAACACACCGCCTGCGAAATGATCCGAATCGTGTTTCAAGATCGCATTCAAAATGGAATAAAGCGGAACGATTAAAAACGCTTTGATCGTTTCATCGATCAAATCGAACCATTCGATTTGTCCGACGACGTCAATCCCTTGCGTTGAAACATTGACCGAAATCACAAAAGTTTCTATCGTTTGAATGATCGCGGGAACAAGCGCCAATAAAACCAACGAAACGAACAGTTTCCAATCAAACAGTTTTAATGCTTTGCCTCTTTCCTTTATCGTTTGTATGTCCATAGTGCTATTCTTCAATAAAGGCAACCGCTTTTGATAATTTTAATACGCCGTTTTTTGTCTGAATTACGCCATAAATGGCATTATCCATTCCCATATCGGTCGGGATTTTAGCAGTTACAATATACAATAAATTGTCATTCGTAATATTCGCTATATCCAATGCTTTTATCGGTGCGTTTAAACCGCTATACCATAATTGTATATAACCGATATCGCTGCGCATGGAAATGATTTCATCTATTTTAACGCAGAATACAAGTGATTTACCCGCATCATCTTGCGAGCAATTCAATTTTATTCTTATTCCGGTATAATTATGGTTTGAACTGGAACAATACAAAATCTTTTTGTTTGTATCAAAAAAGCCTTCTGCAACACCATCTTTAAAGAACGTCCAATCCGTTTCAAAACAAGGAGCCGAAACTAAATTATGAGAACCGTTTTGACCATCCGTTTCTTCAAACAATGTATTGGCAAAATTGATCCGATTGTTGATACGTTCGGATCGCTTGTTATAGAACTGCATCTTTTCGGCAAAACACATATTGGTCGCTTGCCATAACGTATTCAGCGCTTTCTTTTCGTTTCCGCATTGTGAAGTAATAATATTAATTGCGTTATAAACGTATTTATAGTAATCGTCAAAGAAATGCAATGGACTTAATCCCCATTTGTTGGATTCGTCGCATAACACGTTCTCGGGAAATCTGATTATGTGTGCTTTCGGCAAAAATTTTATAATTTCTTCCGTAAAATATTTTAGTTGCGTATTAACGCCGGTTCTTATATAAAAATTATCATCCATAGATGAAATCGTACCTATTTTTGCCAAGTATTCTTTAACGAGATAGATTTCGTTAATAATGATTCTATCCTCATCCGCAATCGTTTTTAAAAAATCAGCCATGTCTTTCGCGATATTCTGTATCTCTGTATCGGAAAAGTCTGAAAGTTTATAGCTTTCAAATTTGTCGCCGCTGAATTTCTCGGACTCTAACAAATCGAGATTTTTATCAAGGATAAAACTACTTGACAAGTAGTATTTCCCATCGGGATGCTCGCTCATGTAAAGCGGATATCTGAGTTCACAAGAATCAAAAATAAACCAATCCCCTCGATCCCATTCCTTTATAGCATCTAAAAAGGATGAATTCAGTTCGGCAAGAAAACATCTTTTCTCCCAAGGACTACCGATATTTATATCTTCTAATCGAAAACTTTGATAGGGTTTCGAAGAATATAGCATCGATATCGGGGAACTTCCCTGCATAAAGTGCTTAATAGAATAGCGCTTTTCATTATCGTATGAAAAAACATCGCGACTCACACAACACCCTAATAAATTTATTTCCAACATAGCGCCCCCTCGATTATTCCCCGCGTTTCTTTACAAGTTTGAAGTGTTTGATAAATGGATTTTTCAAGAAAACAATTAACGAGAATTCAGATCCGACATTGATAATATTATATCATTTCGCCGAATAATTGTAAACAGTAAAGTTACCGACACGTAAAGTGTCACAGACTGCGTCACCCTTATTATTCATTGCCTCTCTCAAAAAAAACCGATACAGGCGGTATCAAAGAAACCGGAACAAAGCGATTCCGCAATTACTTTGAAGGTTTTCAGCCAATTTATCTCGGATACCAAAACGCGCGTGATCTTCACCCTTGATCGCCTCACGAAGAAAACGGGATCATAGCCTTTTCACTTTACTTACGCAAAGCGCTTGCTTTGCAAGCGGC
>DBVY01000021.1:0-5573 GCA_002308575.1 Christensenella sp. UBA1252 | reverse complement strand
ACTCCCTGCGGGAATCGAACCCACAACTGTCCCTTAGGAGGGGACTGTTATATCCATTTAACTAAGGAAGCGCATTCCTTTCGGCGGAGCTCCGCCACGGGAATTATCATAGCACAATCACAATCAAATAGCAATGATTCGCCGCAAAAAAATGAAAAGCGACGGCGCGGCTATTTCGTTTCGTTCCAAACCGTGATGCGGCTCCGCGGCTTCGTCCAGCGTTTTCCGCAAGACGCGTAATCCGTCAGAAGAAAAGCGCCGTTTTTCGCTTGGATCTTGACGCGGACGCGCTCGCCCTCGCGGAGAGAAAGTTTATCGTATTCGAGGTTCTCTTCGGGAAGCGCGACCTTACGCGGCGCGAAAAAGCTTTCCTTCCGTTGATCTCGCGCGAGGATAAAAGGTCCGTACCGGAAGGCGACTTTTCCTTCCCTTTCTTCCTGCGTCAGCGCAGGGTTCAGAGAAACGCGGACTTCCGCGCCCTCTTCCCACGCCCGTTTCAGCGAATGAAAGCCCGCTTCCGGCATGGCGCTCTCGCCGAAAGCGCGCACGGAAGGCAGGACGCTCCAAGAAGGAATTCGGAGATCGAGCGTAAGGTCGATCGGACGCGCCGCGTGGCAAACGATCTTGATCTCGCCGATAGCGAGGTCGCCCGAGATTTCAAAAGACGCTGTTTCGCCTTTCTCGGAACGATACTCGATCCTGCCCTCTTGATAAAAGAGAATCACGACGCCGCTCTCCGTTCGATAGGCGGAAGACAGAGGATACAGCGCCGTTCCCGCCGCGCCGATACAGGCGCAACAGCCGAAAAAGCCGCCCTCCGAGAAACGTTTGAACCCGCCGATCCCGACGCCGCGTTTTTGGTTGACGAGGGGCGAATAACTGTCAAACGGGACGCCTTCGAGGTAGCGTTTTTCTTCCTTGCAATATTGTTTTTCGTAATAGACATTCACGCTGCCGTACAATGCGTTCAATGCGGAGATCTCGATCGCGTCGGCGTACTTCAACTTCCCGGTAACGCGAAGGAGCCTTTCCGAAAAGCGCATCCAGGTTACGGTCACGCAGGTTTCCTGCATAATATAGCGGTTGGGATACTTTTTCGTTTGCGCTTGGACGGCGTGATCAAAGTGTTCGTTTCGACAACCCGCCGATCCGATGATCGTGACCTCGTTTTCGTTCACGAGATTCCAAAAGGCTTCGGCAACGGCGAGATATTTTTTCTTATCCGTCGCTTCGGCATAGGCGAGCACGCCCTCGAAATAGGAGATCGTTTCATAGGCTTTCGTCGTCGGGAATTCGTGCGGAAGGGTGCCCGCGCGAACGGCGGCGAGGAGATTTCCCTGCTTGCACCCGCCCCGATTGACGAGGTACTCGGCAAAAGACAGATAGCGATCGAAGCCCGTCTTGTTATACAGTTCGACGATGGGTTCGAGAATGGACGAGGAATTGATCCCGCCGTACATTTCGGACGTATCCGTTATTTCGATTTTCCCCTCTCCGACGCGCGCCAAAATCGCGTCCGCATGGCGGACGAGCGCGGATAAGATCTCTTCTTTGAACGCGGGATCTCTGCAAATATCGTAAAAATACAAACATCCGACGAGGACGTACTTTCGAACCCACAGATCCCAGCCGCAGAGTTCGTGCTCGGGGGGATAGGTCGCAAGGCGGCCTTCTTCGTCCGCGGCGGCGAGAAGCGCGCGAACCGTTTCTTCCAAAACGGCGTACAGTTCTTCGTCCGGCGCGTAGCGATAGGTCAACACGGCGCCGCGCATCATTTTCCCGAAGTACTCGCCGCGCCAACCGTTATCCGCCGCGTCTTCGCGCGTCTTGAAAACGCGAACGAATTTTTGCCACAGGGCGCGATCTGTCAATCGGTTCTCTTTGATAAAGCACGCGTAAAAATCCGCCGCGCCTTCATACGTTTGACTGCCGTTTTCCAAATAAGCGAACACGTTTTTCATTTCGATTGCCTCTTCTCCTCGTTACGCCTGTTTTTCATAGACGATAAAATGTGCGGTCTCCTTTTTCGGACGAACGGTAAAGCCGCCGTTCATCAGCTTTTCGCCGCTTGCTTTCACGACCTCGCTTCCCTCGATAAACGAAAGCGAATAGGACGCGTTTTTCAAGAGCCCGTTCGGACGGATCGACCGCGTTTTTCCCTTCCCCGTTCGATCATAAAGGACGATCACGCCCCTTTCTTCCGTTCCGAATTGCATCGCGACGAAATCGGAACGCATCGTGCAGGACGAAAGCGGATAATAGTTTTCCGCGAAGTACGCCTTGATCTTCTCGTAATCGCGGATAAAGGAAACGTATGCTTCGGGATGATCGAACAAAATATCCGCATAGCAATTCACGCACGCGCCGATCAACGAGCGCAATTCGTACTGCGAAGCCGCGGCGGGATCGGTCGTGGAAGAATAGGGAAGCCAAAAGCTCAACCCGTAAGTTTCGTACTGGATCGCCTCGGACAGATCGGTGATATCGGTGAAGCAGGCGTAATCGCTACGCCACAGCGGAACGGAACGACGGCACATTTCGAGATCGATCCTTCTGCCGCCGCTCGCGCAGTTATCGATTTTCAGCCCGGGAATCTCCTCTGCGAGCGCGTCCAAAAAAGCGTATTCGCCCGTAACGTAATGATTCTCGGCGAACCCTTTTCTGCCGCCGTAAAGCAACCGATCCGCCTTTTCCCAATACGCTTTCGGGTCGATGTTATAATCCTGCCGATAGTAAGCGACGCCGTTTTCTTTCAGCGATGCGACGATCTTGTCTTGAATATATTCGCGCGCCGTGTCGCTCCCCAAATTCAGCAGGCAATCCTCGCTCTCCGTTTCGATCAACCACTCGTTCGTTTTGTTCATTTCGCGGATCTCTCGGTAAAGGTCGGATGATTTCGGAACGCGCTCCGGCTCGTACCACAAAAGCATTTTCGCGCCGTTTTCTCCGAGATAGTCGCTGACGGCGCCGAGCCCATCGGGATATTTTTCGAGATTCACCGTCCAATTTCCGACGGCTTCCTGCCAATAATCCGCGCCCTTCAAGTCATACCAAGCGGCGTCGTACCAAGCGTAATCGAGGGTATCGAGCACGCCGAGCGCATTGAGTTTTTCGATATAAGCGCGGGTTCCCGCCGCATTCGCGCGGCTCGTGTCGTCCTGCCCTTCCGCGCCCGCAAACAACAGGAAACTGCTTGCGTCGTACTTCTCGCCCAAGCCGCGTTTGATATCGTTGCGGAAATTGTTAAAGCCTTTGAGCGGCGTTCCGCCCGCATACAGCGAGATCGAAACGAGGGGCGTGCGGATCGTTTCGCCCGGTTCGAGCGCGCCGACGAGTTCGGTTTGCCCGATCGTTACGTCGACCGATTTTCCCGAAGAAAAGGACGCCGTCCATTGCCCCGACCAGCCGATGCCGATCGTGGCGCCGACGCCCGCGCCGAACAGATTAAAGAACGGCAGGAACAGTTTGGTGGATCGCCCGTTGACCGTGTCGAACACGTAGGTCTTTTTCTTTTTCGCGGGCAATTCGCGGCTGTAAAGCGCGAAATCGTCGTTCGCTTCGGTGCTGCCGCCGCTGAAATACAAGGTCGGCGAAGACAAAGCGAGCGACGCGTCGAGCGCGTAAACGTCCTGCAAAACGGAGGACGCGGTTTGCGAAGCGTTCGTCAGATAGACCGTCCATTCGGCGGTTGCCGTTTTCTCATAATAAAAGGCTTCCAAACGCGCGACCACCCCTTCCGTTCGATGCGTAAACGCCCGAACGAGCGAAGTGACGCCCGAAGCGTTTTGCGTTTCATTCAAGGTTTGTTCCCAATCCGAAAGATGCTTGCCGAACGATTTGCCGCCGATGGAAAAATCGAACGCAAAAGCCGCGTTTTCGACGAACGCGCCGCCGAGATAGGTTTCGAACCAATCGCGCGAGATCGCTTTATCGCCGTCGGAAAGCGCAAGTTCTTCCGCGCTTGCCCGTTCGAACGTGATCGTATCCTTCGAAAACGCTTTAAACGCTTTGCCGTGCGGCAAGATCGCGCAAGAGAGAACGATGGATAACGCGTAAACGCCGAGCGCGAGAACCGAGGCGAGCCACAAAACGTAGGAGCGGTCTTTGCGGGTACGGAAGAAGTTTTGCGCGATGATGCAAGAAAGATAAAAAGAAAACAAAACGACGAGCCCGACGAGGCGGGTCAGCGTTTCGTTCAAAAACGCCGCGGCAACCCATTGCGCGCCGAAAAACAGCGCGGAGAAGACGCCCGCGCCGATGAGAAACGGCACCGCGAGCCAAGGAAGCGGAAGTTCGGATTGTTTTTGGTCAAACGCGACCGCGAGCAAAACGCCGCAGGAGAGGATAAAATCGAGGTCGATCAAAACGACCTTCCAAGCGCGAAAAACGATGACGTTCGAATAGACGTAAAAGATCGCGCCGACGGCAAGCGCCGCCGAAAAGATCACCTGAACGGCGAGCAAAAACCATTTGGAAGCGATGATTTTCCGAACGTTCGACACGCGCGATCCTCCCTGATTCGATACCTATATTATAGTAAAAAAAGGAAATGAAGTAAAGATTTTCTTTAACTTCGAAAAGCGGTTAAAATACCGCTTTTCGGATCGCCTCGACGAGTTTTTTCGCGGCGACGCAATGCGTTTTGCGCCCGGGGTGTCCGGCGCGAACGTCCGAAAGGGAAACGGCGCTATTCGTTTCGATAACGAACACGTTCGAGATCTCCGATTGCTTTGCGGCTTCCTCCGTCAGCGGTAAAAGACCCGCGTATTCAAAAAAACCGCACAAAAGGAAGATCTTTGCGCTTTCGTTCAAGGCGGCGACGCGGCGAAGAAAGGCGATAAATTCTTCTTTGACGCGCGCTCTTTCCTTGGCGCGCGTTTCTTCGGAAAGATCGGAAAGATAGGAAAAATCGTTCGTTCCGAGCGTGATCACGACGACGTCGGGACAGAAGGACGAAAAGTTCCATTTTTCCGTGTTTCTGAAAAAATCGACGTTCTCGTAGATCTCGGGGATCGCATGGTCGGCGTATTTGGATTTATAGATCGGCCAGCCGCCCGCCGCGATCGCGTAATATTCTGCGCCGAGCGCTTTCGCGGTCAGATAGGGAAAGGCTTTCGTAACGTCCTGCTCTTTGGTTTTGTATTCGCCGTACCCAAGCGGCGCGAGCGTTCCGAACCCCGTCGTGATCGAATCGCCGATGAATTCGATTTTCAGCGCGCGCGCTTCCTTGCAAGGAAGGAATTCTCCGTCTGTTTCGGCGCGGACGAGCGCGAACGAATTATTGACCGATTCGGTCAGCTTGACGATTTCAAACGAATGCGTTCCTTCCTCAAAAGAAAGAAGGATCGTTTTTTCTCCTTTCGGCAGGCGCACGCGACGGGGTTTGNNCGCGACGGGTTTTGCCGTCCGCCGTTACGCGCACGTAGGCGTTTCGCCCTGCGATCTCAAAATCGGAAAAGACCGTAAAAGAAAGGCGCGTTCCCTTGACTTCTCCGCGCAAGGACGCACCCGAATGATTCAAAAACAGGCGTCCGCTTTGCGCGTAACGCCGTCCTTGAAAACAAAAATAGGTT
>DBVY01000022.1:3626-20780 GCA_002308575.1 Christensenella sp. UBA1252 | reverse complement strand
ATGTATGCGGGCGAGATCATCGACGGCGCGAAGCTTCCTTTGAAGTTCTTCGCCTATACGCCTTGCTACCGCAAAGAAGCGGGCAGCTACCGCAGCGAAGAGCGCGGCATGATCCGCGGTCACCAATTCAACAAAGTCGAAATGGTCATCTATTCGGCGCAGGAAGAGAGCGGAAAGGCGTTTGAAGAGCTCGTAGGCAAGGCGAGCGCCCTCGTGGAAAAACTCGGCTTGCATTTCAGAGTCAGCAAGCTTGCGGCGGGTGATTGCTCCGCTTCGATGGCGCGCACATACGACATCGAAGTTTGGATCCCGAGCATGGGCATTTACAAAGAAGTCAGCTCGGTTTCCAATGCGAACGACTATCAGGCGAGAAGAAATCAAACCCGTTATAAAGACCCCAAGACGGGTAAAAATCTGTTCGTGCACACGTTGAACGGAAGCGGACTCGCAACGAGCCGCCTGATCCCCGCGATCGTCGAACAATTCCAAAACGCGGACGGCAGCGTGCGCGTGCCGGACGTCCTCGTTCCTTTCGTCGGAACGGATATCCTCAAAAAATAACAGCAACAGACGGGAGAAAAGCAATATGGGAATCATGTACGATGAGATCTTGACGGAACCCGAGGTCATCAAAAACGCGATCCACGCCAATTCCGAAAAGGTGGCGGAGATCACGGCGGAAGTAAAAAAACGTCATATCAAAAACATTACGATCATCGGTCGCGGAACGAGCGATAACGCAGGTCTTTGCTTTAAGTATTTCGTGGAAACGCTCGCAGGCATTCCCGCGGGCACGGCGCACCCGTCCGTAACGACGATGTACGGTGCGAACGTCGATTATTCCGATCACTTGTTCGTCGCGGTGTCGCAGAGCGGAAAGAGCATCGACACGCTCGCCGTTTTGACGCAGGCGAATAAGCAGGGCGCGATCACCGTTGCGGTTACGAACGACGCCGCCTCTCCCCTTGCGAAAGCAGGCAAATATCATTTGGATCTCAGCGCAGGCGAAGAAAAGAGCATCGCAAGTGCGAAGAGTTATATCGCGGAACTGACCGTTTTGTATATGCTCGCGATCTCCCTTTCGGGCAAGAACCTGATGCCCGTCGTCTATTCCTTCCCGAAGAGGGTCGAAGAGGCGCTCTCCCTTCTTCCCGAGATCACCAAGATGGCGGAGAACGCAAAGGATATGAATCAATTCATCATTCTTTCGCGCGGCGTTATGCAAGGCGTCGGAAAGGAACTTCAACTCAAACTCAACGAATGCGCGTACACGTTTGCGACCTTCTACGGTACGAACGACTTTATGCACGGTCCGTTCGCTTTGATCGAAGAAGGCGTAAACGTCATTATGCTCGCGCCGGACGGCGAATGCAGCGAAAACTTCCGCGATATCGCAACGAGGTTGCAACTTTTGAACGCGAACGTTTTGACGTTCAGCGATAACGAGGATCTTTTGGATCTCGCGACCTACGGAGTCAGAATGCCCGCGATGGATAACCTTTCTTCCACGGTCGGTTATTCCGTTGCGATGCACCTTTTCGCAATGGAGCTCAGTAAGCAGAAAGGGCATAATCCGGACGCGCCGAGAAACCTGAAAAAGGTTACGATCACGAAATAATGCCGGTTTTAAACGGGGAAAAAATCAGCGCGGGAAAAATTCTCGCGCTTTTGCGTAAAGCGGCGATCAGCGAGTGGGCGATGATTTTCGAAACCCTGCTTGCCGCCGTCTTTTTTTTAACGAAGACAGAGGTCGCTTGCGTCGTAACGTTCGTCTATATCATCTCCGTAAAGCTGATAATCTCGGACGATTCTCTTTCGACCTTTTTACCTTTTTTGTTGATCGGGCTCGTCGTCTTACGGTTGTACGACAGTTTCGATACGTTTATGTCGCTGAAATTCGTGATGGGCGTTCCCGCGGTGATCGGCGTTCTGTTTCATTTCTTCTTTTATCGTGTAAAACCGAGTAAAGGCGCCCTGACGAAAGGGTATCTCGCCGTGTCCTGCGCGCTTCTTCTCGGCGGGTTGTTCAGCATCCCCGCTTCGCATTATTTTTCGGGCACTTCGCTTTATTATATGTTCGGGCTCGGATTCGGAATGCTCCTTTTGTATTCCGCGTTGTACAACAAGATGAATCCGCGCAGGGAGTACGATATCAAAGCGTACGTTTCGAAGACGGCGTTTTATTGCGCCGCCTATTCGGTTTTCATTATCGCGGTGCAATACTTCTCGAATTGGACCTCGATCGAAACGGGCTGGGAGTTTTCTTTGAACGCGCTTTCGTCGATCGGAAATAACCTTTCCACGACCGTTTTGATGACGATGCCGTTTTGCTTTTATCTGTCGAGAGAAAAGGGCGTTCGCGGCGCGGCGGCGTTCGTCGTCGGTGTGCTCGCTTGTTTGGCGTCCGTTCTGTCGCTTTCGCGCGGCGGTTTGATCTTTACGACCGCTACGTGCGCGTTTTATATCGTGTTCGCGCTCGTCAAATATAAAGATACGCGCGTAAGGAACGCGATTGCGCTTTGTTCGATCGCTCTCGTATCGCTTGCGGTCTGCTTGATTTGGCGAAAAGGAATGCATATCTTGTTTTCGGAAGGGATCGTGCCTTCGTCTACGAAGGTCAAGATCGCGCTGTTCGGCGTTTCTTTCCTCGCCGCACTCTTTATGGCGTACGTCTACGCGCTCTTCAAAATGAAGAGCAAAAAGAAGATACTCATTCACGTTTGCGTGATCGGGGGTCTTGCGCTTGCGGCGCTCGTCATCGGAATCGCGGCGTGGGATAAGGTCAAAACGCTTGCGGTGGAAATGGATACCTATCGCGGCAATATGATGATCATCGCGGCGGAGAATTTCAAAAAATATCCGATTTTCGGAACGGGCATCGGGTATCGCGGGCTTCGCGGCGTGTATGCGAACAAAGAAGGTATGTTCGGCTGCTATCATTGCCTGCCCGTGCAGGTCGTGGGTTCGATGGGCCTGTTCGGCGTCGCCGCCTATCTGTATATGCTCAAAGAGAGGCTTATGGCGCTTCGCCGCGCGCCCGATAAAGAGTATGCGGCGATCGTGCTTTTTTCCTATCTCGGACTCTTGTATATGAGCCTTGTAAATCCGGGCATTTTCTGCCCCGTCGTGTACGGTCTTCAACTCGCGATGTACTTTATTTCTGCGGAAAGATCGGGGGAAATTCTCTCTCAAACTCAAAAATAGGGTATTGACAAAAACCCGTTTGTAGTGTATTCTATATTTATATTTCTAATGTGTTGGAGGTTTATTATGAATAAGAGTGACGTTATCAAGGTCATTTCGGATAAGACGAATATTACCGAAGCGGATTGCCGCCGCGTTTCCGAAGCGTTTATCGAAACGATCGCGCAAGCGTTGAAAGCAGGGGACTCCGTTACTTTCGCGGGATTCGGTTGCTTCAAGGCGAAACAACGCGCGGCGAAAGAAGGCTTGCATCCCAAGACCGGCGAGCGCATCAAGATTTCCGGAAGATGTGTGCCGACGTTCAAGGCAAGCAAGACGTTTGTCGGCGTTATGAATAAATAATCGAAAATCCTTTTCGGAGCGGCGACTCGCCGCTCCTTTTTTTATTTCGGTCTATCCTTTCGAAAACGAACATATAGTATATCCGAAAAAACTTCGCGGGCGTTTGTCTTTGCGGGAAGGAGCGGATATGGAAAATAACGGAACGATCAAAAAAGCGCACGCCGTAACGATCAAGGACGGCGCGACCGTAACGGGCGTCACGCAAGTTGTCGCCGTCGATGAAAAAGAAGTCGTGCTCGCGGTCGGTTCTCGCACGTTGACTTTGACGGGGCGCGATTTTTCTGCGGAGAAGCTTTCGATCGAAGAAGGCGTCATCGTAATCAAAGGGGAAGTTGCCTCGCTCAAATATTCGTCCGCCGCGGACGCGAAAGGGTTTTTGAAAAAGTTATTCAAATGATCGTAACGGAGCTCACGATCGTCTTTCTTTTGTTCGTTTGGGGCTTGTCGTCCGGCGTAATCGCTTCGTGTCTGAACGTTTTCGGGCGCGCCTCGCGCCCCGCGCGCGCGGTCGCGGACACTCTGATTCCGATCTCCGTCGCGGCGGCGTATTTTTTCGGTTTATACCTTGCCGCAAGCGGGGAATTCCGCGTCTATTCGCTCGTCGCGTTCGCCGTGGGCGCCGTTATTTCTTCGCTTTTTTGCGTGCGTTTTTACCCCGTTTTCAAGCGCTTTGCGCGGCGTTTATTTTCTCCCTTGATCTCCCTTGAAAAAAGGGTCGAAAAAAGGCTTGCGGAAAGGCTGGCTCCGCTTCTCGAAAAAATGCGACGGAAGCGGGCAGCCCGCAAAGAAAAACGGGAAGAAGAAAAACGCCGTCGCCGAAAAGAAAAAAGGAAGATCCGAGAAGAAAAAATGCGGGAGAGAAAGGGAAAAGAGAGCGAAAAACGTGCGAGAAAAAGGCGCCCGAAACGCCCCGAACGGGCAGCGCCTTTGCTAAAAGCAAAGTAATTGACAAAACGGAGAAATTGCGCTACAATACTAAAAAGAAAAACAAAGAGGTAGCGTCGTGGCTATTAAATTTTTAACGCCGGCTCAGCTGTGGCAGGATTTCGATCCGATCACCGAGCCGCTCGATTTATCGGTCGCTTATTCCTCGCAAGAGGGAGAAGCCAATTTAAAAGGCGCCTATTTTACGGCGGTGAAAGAAGGTGAAGAACAGGTGCGCGCGTTTGCGGAAACGAAGTCTTCCGTCGCGCAGCCCAAAAAAGCCCTTCTGTGCGTGATCACCCAAAAGGATCAACTTGCGCTCACCGATAGTTTCGACGAGCTTTTGAAGCGCGGTTTCGCGGTTATGACGGTGGACGTCAGCGGCATTCCGGACGATAACGGAAACGCAACGAAGTACACGCCCGGCTTTTCCTATGCGTCGTACGCGGCGGGAGTCCCCGATCGCTTTTCGGCAACGCCCTCCGCTTTGAGCTCCCCTGTCTTTTTGTGGGCGAAGATCGCGCGTCGCGCAATCACGTTGCTCGAATACTATTATCCGAAAATCAAAGTTTCCGTTTTGGGAACGAGGACGGCGGCGGACGTTGCTTGGCAGGTCGCCGCGGCAGATTCCCGTATTTCCGCTTTGCTCGCTTTGCTCGGCGATTATTCCGAGCCGCCCGTTATCGAAGGCGACAGCTCGAATGCGGACAGCTATACGATGGCGCTCAGCGCAAAGAGCGCGGCGCGCCGCATCACTTGCCCTTGCTTGATCGCGACCTGCGCGAACGCGCACGGCGGTGACGTTGAAAAGATCAGCGAAGTTGCGAACCAAATGAAAGAGGGCGTTCCTTTCGCAATGACGATCACGCCGCGATTGAACGATCAGATCTCCGAATCCGACTTGTTCTCGACCTATCGTTGGTTGGATAAGACGCTGAAAGGCGAGGCGGCGCCGGAAATGAAGCTTTCTTCTTCGATGAGCGAGGGGAAGATCCATTTTACGCTGTCCTGTCCGCTCGGCAAGGTGCAATCCGCTTCCGTTTACGTTTGCTATAACGACGCGGCTCCGCGCTATCGCCATTGGCACGAATACGCGATGAAAAAGCACGAGGACGGCACGTTTACTTCGTCCGCGCCCGTTTGGGAAGGCGACCGAGAAGTATTTGCCTATGCGTCCGTTTCCGTCGCGGGAGGCGCGTTTTTCGCGTCCAAAGGGATCGGCACGCTCGTTACTTCGATGATCCCGTATCGCGTCAGTCAGTTCTTGCTCGATACCGTTTCCGATCACGGAATGTATGCGGATAATTCCAAACAGACCTTTATTTCGAGAGAGAGCGATTTCTCGATCGAAGAAGCGCCGGACGGCGTTCCGGGATTTTGCGGCAAGGGCGTGCTTCGCACGAATATCCTGTCCGAGCATAATCGATACGAACCCGCTTCGTCTTTCCATATCAGCGTTTATTCGAAAGAGGATTCCGAGGTGCGCGTTTGCTTGATTAAGGACGAAGGCGACAAAGTCGTGACCTATACCGCCGTCGCGTTCGCGGAAGGCGAAGAATGGACGCGGCTTTCCTTCGAAACGGACGATTTTAAAACCGAAGAGCTGATCCCGATGAAGGATTGGGAAGGGCTTCTCGGTATCATTTTGCCCGATACGGACGATAAATACTATAACAATTTTCTTTGGATGTAATCATATGGGAGAAAGGCGAGAGGACAAAAAAATTTTGAAAATCGCTGTCGAGGTGATGCTTTGTCTGCTGATCGCCATTATTCTCGTCGGATTGATCCAGCAATTCTTTCTCGCGCCCGTCGCCGTCGTCGGCGAATCGATGATGCCGACGATCAATGCGGAAGGCGATCGGGTGTACGTGCAGAAAAAGTTTTATAAGATCTCCCGCGACGACGTGATCGTCTTTTATCGCCCGAACAGCGAAGACGTAAAATCCAAAAACCCCGCGAATTCGATTTCGGTCGCGGACTTTTTCAATTCCCTTCCTTTCGTGAATAAGATCCCGAAAGTCAGCGAGGAATCCGCCAACGATTACACGTGCGTGATCAAGCGCGTGATCGGCGTCGAAGGCGATCGGATCGAGATCCGTTACGTTTCCGTTTCGCAGGCGCAACTTTTAAGGAACGGCAGGATCGTAAACGATTTTGTGATGAATCCCTCCTTTTACGGAGCGGGCGGCGTCAAAGAAGGGTCATGGACGGTCGGAAAAGGGGAGTTTTTCGTGCTCGGCGATAACCGCAACAACAGTTACGACAGCGAGGATTACGGCCCGATCCAAGCTTCTTGGTTGATGGGAAAGGTCATTCTTGCGAAGATCGGCGGAAAGTATAAGACGAAATTATGAGAAAAGTCGTTTCTTTGCTTGCGGCGCTGATGCTTTTGGCGGTCGCCGCATTTTGTTTACCCGCTTGTAAAAAGAAAAAAGGGAATTTGAAGGACGAGGTTTACACCGTTTCGTTCAGCACGGCGTATCTTTCTTCTTCCGCGTTTGCGCCCGAGAGCGTTAAGGTCAAGCGGGGAAACACCCTTTCCAAGCCTACCGAAACGTACGATGCGAAAGCGGGTTACGAGGTCGTTTGGGTCAGGGACGCTTTGAACCCTTCGGCGTATGCCTTTTCTTCTCCCGTAACGGAATCCTTTACGCTGTACGCGGTCGAGATGCCGAAGGATTATAAGATTATCTATCTTTTGGAAATGGGAAGCAATTCGAGCGCTAATCCCGCGACCTATCGGAGGACGAGCGATTTTACGTTTGCGAAGGCAAACGCGCCGTTCGGGTATAGATTTTTGAAGTGGAGTTATTACGACGATCCCGAAAGCACGGTGTTGCGGATCGAGCCGGGAAGCGAAGGGGATCTCGTGCTTCGCGGCGTCTTTGAGCCCGTCCGCTACGCCGTTTTGTATTTTGGCTTGGAGGACGCGGAAAATCCGAACGAGAGCAGCTATCTTTTCGGAGAGGAAATGACGCTGACGAGCCCTCGTCGCGAAGGGTTTCGTTTCCTTGGGTTTACGATCAACGGTCAAGCGGGCAGCGACTACGTTTCCGCTCTGACGCCTTCGTTCGTCGAAGAGAATCAAAAAGCTTTGTTTAAGACGAACGGCAGCGATATCGCGCTTCGCGCGAATTGGGAGAGAATCTCGTGAAAGCGGTCGTGACGGGCGCTTCGGGCGCGATCGGTGGGGCGATCGCTCGCGATTTCGCGGAAAGAGGGTTCAGCCTCGCCCTGTTGTACGGCAAAAACGAAGCCGCGGCGTTGTCGCTCGCAAAAGAGCTGGCCGCGTTCGGCGGCATGATCGTCGTTAAAAAGGTCGATTTCGCGTCGGACGGCGCAGAGCAGGCGCTTCGTGAGCTCGAAAAGGAATTCGGCGCGCCCGACGTGCTCGTAAATGCGGCGGGGATCGATCGCGCGGGACTCGCTTTGGATCTTTCGGAGAAGGAATGGGACGAGGTCTTTATGGTCAACGCCAAGTCGGTGTTCCTTACATCCAAATGGGCGGCAAGCTTGATGAAAGGCGGCGGACGGATCGTAAACGTTTCTTCGATCTGGGGGTCGCGCGCGGCGCCGTGCGAAGCGGCGTATGCGGCGAGCAAAGCCGCCGTGGAAAGCTTTACGAAGTCCTTTGCCGCCGAGGTCGGTTCCCTCGGGATCACGGTCAACGCCGTTGCGCCCGGATTGATCGATACGAAGATGAACGATCGCCTTTCCGAAGAAGAAAAAGCGGATTTTATCAGCGGGTTGGCGATCAACCGTATCGGTTCGCCGCAGGACGTTGCCGCCGCGGTGCGCTTCCTTGCGAGCGAGGACGCTTCTTACGTGACCGGTCAGATCCTCGAAGTGTCCGGCGGTTTGCTCCGCTGAAAATAATACTTTTTAAAGGGTTGAATTATGAACGTTATCATTACGAAAGACTATGAAGAACTCAGCGAAAAAGCGTTTGCGATCCTTCGCGACGTCGTTTTGAAAAAGCCGGATGCCGTGCTCGGACTTGCAACGGGCTCTACGCCGATCGGCTTGTATCAAAAAATGGTCGAGGACAATCGCCGCGGCGGCGTAAGTTATCGAACCGTCCGCGCGGTCAATTTGGATGAATACGTCGGGCTTTCCCCCGAAAACGAGCAGAGTTATCGCCGCTTTATGCGGGAAAACCTGTTTGATCATATCGATATCGATCTCAAAAACACCCATATCGAAAACGGCGTCGCGCCCGACCTCAAAGAGGAATGCGCTCGTTACGACGCTCTTCTTCGCGCTTTGCCGCGCGATTTGCAACTGCTCGGGATCGGCGCGAACGGGCATATCGCGTTCAACGAACCGGGCACGCCGTTCGACAGCGAAACGCACGTCGTAGATTTGACGCAGAACACGATCGAAATGAATGCGCGTTTCTTCGAAAGGGAAGAGGACGTTCCTCGCCGTGCGCTGACGATGGGGCTGAAAAGTATTATGGACGCGAAAAAAGTGCTGATCCTTGCGGTCGGCGAAAACAAAGCGGACGCCGTCAAAGGAATGTTGGATGGCGAGATCTCGCCGTCGCTTCCCGCAAGCGTTTTGCGTTTGCATCCGGATTGCACGTTGATCGCGGACGAGAAAAGCGCGGCGCTTTTAAAGTAAACGCATAAAAAGGGGCGTTCGTAGAGGGTTCTTTGAAATTCTGCCTATGGATCGTGACTCGGCAAGATATAAAAAACAGATCAAAAAAGGCCGTCAAAATGATTGACGACCTTTTTGTTTTTGTTTTCCGAAAGGATCAAATCACGCCGAGCGGGATCAGGATCGCAAGCAAAAGAATGTTCAGCCCGACGATCGAAAAGAGGAATATCTTTTTGGTCTTGGGCTTCCACTTCGGAACGAAGTTGCTCGCGAGGAAGAAGGGCACGTAGGTCGTGATGAAAACGGGTAGGACGCCCCACCATTTATAGACCCAAATGAAGGAGCCGTTTTTCGTTCCCGCAAGGAAGGATTCGATCAAGGCGAATAAAAGCGCCATGCCGAGTGCGCCCGCAAGCCGCATCGTGACCCGGAATTTTCCCTTTTGGAAGAGGATTTTGTCCGGATCGTCGCCCAGCATCTTGTAGGAGATAATGCCCGCCATCGAGAACATCATCGAAAGCTCCCAAGAAACGCCGATGAGGAGAATAAAGGTCGTGCTTTCGGGCGAAACGCACCATAGCGGCGCGCCGCTCGCCGTGCAGATGATCGCGTTCGTGATCTCGTACAACCAATGCACGGAGTAAAGCGCAATGCCCGCCACGATCGCGTCGTAATTCTTATTCTTGATTTCCGTCCAGTAAACGTAAAAGACGACCGCTAAACAAAAGATAAAAGTCCAGTTGAAATTGGAAGTGTCCCGAACGTGCTCCAACGCATGCGCAACCTGCGCCTTCGCCTGATCGCTGCTCGGTCCGAAGAAAATAAAACTCATAGGCGCCCTCCTCGATTTTCTTGTAAACACATTATAACGCACGTCGTAAACGGGTGTCAATAGGGGAGATTTTCGCGCACCCGCAGGCGCGGTTCTTCGATTCGATGAGAAATAAAAAATGTCGGAAAAGCTTCGGCATCTTTGGTGCGGAAGGACTGCGCTTAAAAACATCTATATCCATAGTATCACGCGAATGCGTGTATTCATCCGTACGCGGTATTGCATATCATCAAGCCGAAAGCGGAAAGTTTATGCACGGCTTTGCCGTGATGATATGCAAGCCCAAAGCACTTGATGATATGCAATACATTCGCTGACGCGTTCGGCTTGGATAAAAGAATTGCTCGGCAATCTACCGAGCAATTTTTGTGGGCAATAAGGGACTCTCCTCTGGCTCTGCGCTCGTCTGATCGTTTTTTCTAAGAGTAAGACTCGCGCAGAGCGTCGGTCAATCGCTAAAAACAGCAGAAGTCAACTGCTGTTTTTTTAACGCTCTCGGTTCTCATCCTTTTCTTAAACGTAAAAGAAAAAATGTCGGAAAAATCCGACATTTTTGCTTGGTGGGCTCTGCCCTAAAATGCACGAACTTTTGGAGCGTTTGAATGGCTTTATGGCTTTCTCTATTTGGTCTTCGACTTGTAGCGTACGTTCTTTGGTAACTTTCAGATGTTCTATCGTATCGGTGAAGTTGTAGGTTACCACGACTTTATTTTCATACAAGATAACCTCTCGGATTACGGCTGGCTCTGCAATCGGGTAGGCTTTCCAACGAGAAAGAAAAAATGTACATTTCGTTCTCATCAAAAGCAAGGTTATCAATCAAACAATGCAGATTTTGCATAGTTTGAAAATAATCCCAAACAAGGCATATTCTGCATAGTTTGCCATTTACACTTTGCTTCAAAGGAGGTGATAGTGATGGCAAACAAGAAAACTAAGTATTTGAGAAGACATGAAGAGCAACGCGAATTCGTACCCGTAGGCTGCCCGATTATTGACCGTCTACCAAAGGAAACTGTCAAAGCCTTTCTCTCCTCATTGTTGGTCATAATGATAAACAACATCAAAAATGAAGACAAAAAATAGGCGAGTTGGCAGTTTTTTTGAGCACCTCGGTCTTTACATAAGTGGTTTGAAAATGCTATATTGTAAGTAGTAAAATAAGGAGATACCGCAATGAGGTTTACCTATTGGGAAATCGTGGGATTGAAAGATACTTATACGGATTATGATTTCGATTATATGATAGATAAAAATAACCAAAGGTATTACACGGGGCGCGCAAGGCTTTTTGACAAAGCGAATCCTCCGAAAAAACTTATAACGAAAACCAATCGGGATTATCGATTTGTTGATTTAAGTGATGGGAAATGGCACTGCAAAGAGGAAAATAAAAAGATTGGGTTTTTGAATTGGGAAACACGTTCTGTTTTTCAGTATGCGCATAATTATTTCGTGCAACAGGCGGGAGGGTATTTTATTCCGGAGCTCAACAAGTACACGCTACTCCACAACTGTGCTTATGTAAGAAATAAAAAAACAAAAAAAGAGTATAAGACGGAAGAGTATGCTTTATTTCCAAAAGATATGGATTACATCCCTTTGGTCGAAGATGAACGCGATGAATGGGAGTACATTCGACTTGGCGTTTGGCCGTCGGATGAACGCAGTAGCAATCATATCGGAACAGACGATATGTTAAGGGAAATAATGGTTACGGGATGGTTGAAAAAATGAACGAGATTCAAAAGACGAGAAAAGGAATCGAAAAATACTTGAAGATAATGGATTTGATAGGCAAAACAAACGTTGCCGAGAACGAAGAGTTTCAGCACTTGTTTAATGGGTTTTATCAAGTGCGCCGAAATGAAGATTGGCGAAAAGTCTTTTATTCTTTGATGGAAGAGAAGAAAGGAGAGAATCCGAGCATTGAAGAAATAATGGTTTATTTAGCCGAGAATACAAAAAGGAAGAGCGTGGAGTTATCTTTTGCGAGTAAGCTCTTGCACACGCTTGATCCGAGCAATCCAATCTATGACAGAAAAGTATCGAACTTTTTGAACCTTAAAGGACCTGCGCTTTATTGGACAAGCGAAGCGAAAATCGCAAGGCAAGTTGACAACTATAACGCAATAATGGAATGGTATAAAACACCGCAAGCAAAATCGTTAATAGCCTTATTTGATAAAACGTTCCCCGAATACAGTAAGTTGATTGGTGATGTAAAGAAAATCGATTTTATCATATGGAGAGGACTTTCGGAGAAATAAGAAGCGCACCATGAGAGACGATAGCTGCAATAAAATAAGGCTCCTCCGCGTGTGGGAACTGTTAAAGACCGAAACGGACGATGAACACCCAATGGGAACGACCGAGATCATCCGTCGATTGGAACAAGAAGGCTTAAAGTGCAATCGTACAACTTTGTATGATGATATTGCTCTTTTGAATAAATACGGATTCTATCCTTTTAGAATTGAAAGAAGACGACCATCTTTTAATTAGTTGTAAGTCGTTTGATCAAAATGTTAGGGAAAAGTAACTGATGCGTTGTGGAAGAAGATGATACACAATTATGCCTCAATGATGTTTTTAAAAAAAGATACGGCACCCAAGGCAATCATTGAAGCAATAGATGCGGAGTTTAAAAAAATATTAGAGACGATAATGGTTGTTAATCTTTACTTAATTAATAACCCAAAGAACGAAACAATGCGCAACTTTAATGAAGGAGTTTTCCAAATGGAGCGTGTAGAAAATGAGCATTCAATTAGTCTAACATATACTCCCCTTGCTCGAATAAATATCCTCCCTTTGTTGGGGGATTTAGAGTTAATTGTGACAGGGAAAAAACATGACAGAAAACGAGTGCCCTTCTTATTCAACAACTTATACGATACGGTAATAGACAAAATGCTTTATTAGATACTCATCAAATAGCAAAAAAGCCAAGCGCTTTTGCGCCTGGCTATTGGTTAGTTTGGTCGATTGAATTTGATACCGAAAAAGTCTTTTGCAATAAATAAAACGAACTCCGAATCGCTTCCGGAGTTCGTTTTATTGTCATATGGTGGGCAAGGTCAAACGTAAAACGAATACTTCTTGCCTTTTGCCATATTTGCCATATTACCGAAAAATAAATTGCCAAACTACCGAAAAACTTTCATAAATGTCAAATAATCATAGAATCGATAATTGATACCATATTTTCAATGAATGCTCTACATTCATTGATATCGGTTATTGTTATTGGACGGAGAGAGGTCATTGAAAAATCGAAATCAGCTTCATGCGCAATCTGATTTCTTCGCAAAACAATTACATCCAATCTATTTTTTATATTATTAGGTGTATCGCCCATTCGGGGAGAAAGATTCGTCCAAATATTATGTATTCCAATTAAACCTAAAGCATATTCGATGCTTCTTGATGATTGAAAAGAATCTTTAGAAAACTTTTTACGTAAAGAGGCCAATAAAAGATCATGTTGCGTGGAAGTGTTTGTGGTTTGGAATATTAGTTGCATTTCCCGCATAGATATTAATCGTTCATCGCTTGCAATCGACCCGTTTTGAAACATATCAACCATTTTTTTGCACACAATTTGATGAATATAAAAATCAAATGCGCTAATAATAAGGACATATTCTGCCCTTAAAATGCTATCAATATTCAATGATAAAACTTTTTTTTCTGACAAAAAAAGATAAATCGCATCCATTTCTTTGCAGGAATCAATGCATTTATCAAAGTTATTTTTTTCAATGCTCATTTTTTATTAAACTTAAGACTCTTTCCGCGAATGCTTGATAAAGAAATTTAAACCAATCTAATGTTCTTTGTTGTCCATCACTATCTGTATCTTTTAGTGTAAGCTCAAATACTGGTTTTGATAAATTGTTAGAAAGAGCAATCAATTTATTAAAATTGGATATTTGAGCTAAACAATAGTAATCTTGATAATCAATATTTTGTCGCTTCGCACTATTTTTCATTGACTGATAAGCTTGCTGATATTTATCATCGTCAAGTGTCATATTAACAGAGGAAAGAGCTGGAACTAATTCATGAACTATTTTATTAGAAATACGATCCATAAACTCTTTAAATGTAGTTTGTGGTCGTCCATAACTCAAATTAAAATCATTAATGGTATATCCTAAAAACTTTGGAGTATTCTTCGGTAAAGGATATGTTGAACCAGAGAAAACAGTTCTTGCTTGAACGGCCCATCTTTCCCAATTGATTAATACTCGTTTTAAAGAATCTATCGACAAAAGGGAAAACAAATCTGGAGAACAAGGTATAATAAAATAATCCGAGCAAATAAAGACGTCTTCATTGATAGAACTAAGGCTTGGATTCATATCAAAAATAACTATATCTATATGGTATTTTTCTGAGACCTTATCGATAAGATATGATATTGCTCCAGGCAGATTTTGCATGGAACCAAAAGCACTTGATAATTGCATAGCAATGCCCATTTGTACTTCATTTTCTGTGAAATTTAGATGCCCCGGAAGAAGAAATAAATTCTTATTTATCTCTATACAATTAGTTGCAGATATCAGTTTGGGTTGCGATTTAAATGCTGGTTCAAGAGATGTATAGATATTATCACATGGGTTTTCAGTGTATAGTTGATCGAATTTATCGATACCTAATGCATACAGAGTCAGATTACACTGTGAATCGGTATCAACAAGAAGAACCTTTTTCCCTTTTTGAGATAACGCCCATCCAAGGCTAAATGAAGTTGTAGTTTTTGAAACGCCACCTTTATGATTGAATACGGCAATTTTTTTCATTATCATTTCTCCATTAATATATATTTTCTCTATCCAAGGATATATATTTTCTAAAGAAATGTCAAGTGAAACGTACAATTATCAAAGAATGAGAATTGAATAATTCAATTCTCTTTAAAATGGGGACATTGACGGTTTTATAATGTAAAATGCATCCTTTTGCGTTCCGAGTGAGAGCGGTATAGGTCGTCGAACTGGTAAGTTTTGAAAGCCTAAAAATGGCAAATGAGCATTAGGCGTGTGTTTGTATATATACAAGTGACGTCGCCTTCGGCTCCGTCAATCCAAACACACGCCAACCCAAAATTTTTTCCGGCAATAAACTTCCTTCAAAACTACCTAATGAGCATAAGGCGTGTACCCATATATATCAAGTGGCGAGCTATCACCCCACAAAATCTCGCTTCGCTCGCTTTTGCCAGGAACCCCGATACGCGTCGCCACATATGGGTACACGCCATAACTTTTTTTCAACCGGTAAGAAGTCTCTTTTTCAAGATATAAAAACACCGGCAAACAAAAGTCAACGCGCGGAAAACCGAAGACCGAGCGGAAGGGGGCGTTCTCGCTAACCCGCTTTAAAATATAAATCAACTATCCTTAGTCAACGCAAAACGCGTTGCATATGATCATTGCGTGAGCAATGTATGTTATCAGCGTGAAACGCTGTATGTGATCAAAACGCAGTTTTGTATGTAATCGAACCGAAAGCGGTGTCATGCGCTCCTACGGAGCGGTTGCATACGCAAGGCGGAGCCTTGCAATTACATGCACGCCATAGGCGTGATTACATACCGATCCTTCGCTCTCGCTTTCGGATCGTATAAAAAAGGACCTAAGACAAGTTCGTCTTAGGTCCTTTTTGGTGGACTACCACTAACTTGTTTCGCACACCCTATTTTTTCATTATCAAGACTAAAGTCTTGGGAATCGTCGTTCGGGGGATCGGTTGGCATATTTTCGCAATAATTACAATGGATTTCTATCTTTTCGTCGTCGATTACAATCTTCTGAATCAGGGTGCGAATTAAGAGCGCAGGATCCATTTTTATCGTATGGGACAGGTATTGCCTTACCTGTTCGGGAGTTAGTATTTTCTCTTCCTTGAACTCCGCTATCGCTATACGCTCTTCGAGGTCGGCGATCAGGTCTTCCAACTCGTTCGCGCGTTTCGTTGCGCTCTTGGTAAAGAAGCCGTCTTCCACCGCTTTCATAATGTTTCGCAGGGATGCTTCCGCCGCTTCCTTTTCCGCTCGGAGATTGCGTAAAAGGGATTTGTCCGCAAGCCGCTTTCTGTTCAGTTCGATAATCTGTCCAACGATATATTCTTGATTCTCGGGCGTCCCGAATTCTTTCATCAGCACTTCCGTGATGAGGTTCTCGATTTTGTCTTTTGCGATCGTCGCCTTGTCGCAGATATGAAATTTCTTTCTGCCGGAGCACTTGTAATAGTAAAACTCCCTGCCTGATTTGGATGTGCTCTTTTCGCCGGATATCGGTTTCCCGCACTTTCCGCAAAACAGTTTGCCGCGCAGGAGATAGTCCACCTTTTGGCTCTTGCCGCCGATGGCGAATTTATCAAGGATGACTTGGACTCTGTCGAAAATGTCTTTATCAACGAGCGGCGGGAAAATGTTAGTAAATACACCTTCGGTGTACCTTGCGATCCCGATATACTTTTCAAGGCGCAACATTTTATAGACCGTATTGCGGACGAACGGCTTTCCAAGATAGAAAATCCCCTGTGCCGTCAAAGAGTCTATGATTTCGGGAACGTTCATCCCGTTGGCGTAACTCTGAAAGATGTATCGGACGATGGGGGCGGTGACTTCGTCTTCGACGATCCGTTTGTGATACCCCTTTTCATCGACAGGCTCCTTTTTGTAGCCATAAGGCATTATACCGCCGCAGTACAGTCCTTTTGTCCTGCTTTCGTGCAAGCCCCTGCGTATCTTTTGGGAGAGTTCCGCCGAGTAGTATTCGGCAAGACCGATATAAACGTTTTCAAGAAGAATGCCGTCGAGGTTTTTGCTACCGTCGATGTTCTCGGACGTCCGTTGCGTTGCCGAGATCAGCATCTTGCCGTTTTTCTTTAACCGCTGTTTATTGACGGCGATTTCAATGGAATTTCTTCCGAAACGGTCTATGGCATAAACCAAAACGATCTCCCACGGTACGTCTTTTTCGGCGTCGGACAACATTTGTTGAAAAGCGGCGCGATTATCGTTGGTGCCGGTTGTCGCTCTGTCGATATACGTGTCGAGAATGACGAGCTCGTTCTTTTCGGCAAAACTATGACATTCCGTCAATTGCCCTTCGATGGACTGCTCCGTTTGTCTCTCGGATGAGTAGCGAGCGTAGATTACTGCGTATTTCATTTTAACCTCCTGTATGAGCTATTTTCTCGGTGATGGATTCAACCTTGAGAGGTCGAAC
>DBVY01000022.1:1653-3568 GCA_002308575.1 Christensenella sp. UBA1252 | reverse complement strand
GCGTTGTAGTCTGTTTTCTTCTTGTTTTGAGCGATTATTTTCCACCCTTGACAGCAAGGCTTTTTCCGATATCTCCACATAGAAGCCCTCACTTAAAAGGCAGGAATAACGCCAAAGTCAAGTTAAAAAAGCAATTTTTTTTGGATTTCCGCCTTGACTTTTTCAATTCTCGTGCCTTTTAAGTGAGGGACTTTGTCCTATCTCACCGAGCGAGGGATTTATGGAAAAAGTATTGAGTAAAGAGCAAAACGAACTAAACGCCGACGTCTATATTAACGGGCATATTAACGTTAAAAGGATGCCCGACGCCATCCTTAAAGCATTGCTTGCCGGATTGGAAATAGACATCGCCGCCTACTACGATAAGAAGAAAAAGCGGTCTCGGAAAAAACAAAATAAAGTTATTTGAAAAAGTTCCGTCGGACCTCTTGACTTTTTCGTTGACGCGATTTATAATTCTATCGTGGACAAAAATCCACGATTAAAGCGAGGGCTACCAATGAGAAGCAAGAGCGAAGAATTGATGACGCGGATAGTAGGTTTTATCGAAGCTTACTATTTCGACAAGAAGTGCGCTCCGACGCTGCAAGAGATCGCGGATTCGCTTGGATACAGCAAAAGTTGTATCGGGAACTATGTTCAAGCGATGATCGAAAATGGGATGTTGGACAACTCCAACGGCTGGAGATCCGTTCGTACTCCGAAGATGATGAAGGCGAAAACGGACGGCAGGCTCCTTCCCGTTGTGGGAGCCGTCGCTTGCGGCACTCCCATTTTGGCGGAAGAAAACATAGAGAGTTATTTTTCTTTTTCCGCTCAGATGTTGGGGCAAGGCGATTTCTTTATTCTGCGTGCGAAAGGCAACAGCATGATCGGCGCGAATATAGAAGATGGAGATCTCGTTATCGTCCGTCAACAAGACACCGCGAAGGAGGGGGAGATAGTAGTTGCGCTTGTTAATGATGAAGCGACGTTAAAACGCTATTATGTTGATAAGCGAAAGAAGAAAATAAGGCTTCACCCGGAGAATCCCGAATTGTCGGATATGTATTTTGACAAGGTGGATATCCAAGGTGTCGCAATAAAAGTTATGAAAGATGTAAAATAACATATTTTACGGGTCAATAACCGTGACTTACCACGCAGGCGGAGTCCCTAACCCCTGCAATGTAGTTTGTCAAATACACCGGGAAGTGGCCGAGGGAAAGGAGGATGAAAATGTTTAAGATCGTTTCATGTCCTCAATGCGGAAAACGCATATGCCGTGCAGAAATCGGCAGTTCGGTAGTTATCAGCTGTCATTCCTGCAAAATCGACTATCGAGCGACGGTCGATAAAGACGGTGGCGTTTATGTATTGCCGTTTGCGACTAATGATCCTACTGCGGTTTTGAAACCGAAGAGAGCATAAGTCCAATCGTAAAATATAGGCGAAAATTACAACTGAATATCGTTGAGGCGACGAAGAGAATAAACCCTGAATCCGGCTTAGTACCGCTATGAGGGACTGAGCGTTGCCAAAAATTGTCGTGACTGCTTGATAGGCAGTCCAAGAGTGCGCTGTATTTGGCTTGCAATCGTGCAGCTAAGTGACCATCAGGAGCCCTGACAATAGCTAAATCACATTTTTTCGTGTGGTTTATCTGTTGTTAGGCTCTTTTTTTATGCCCTAAATAGGTGAAACCACCCCCACAACCGTGATTTAGCAAGCGGTTGCGGGGACTTTTTTTATTGGAAATCTCCGTAAACCGATTTCTCAAGAAATCAAAAAACGGAGGTTTTACAATGAAAAAATTTACTACTGAAACAACTGTCAAAGGCAAAACGAAAACCATTTTTGTCTATGTGGACGATGAAACGGCTCGTATGCTCAGAGGATTGGATGAACAGTCTCGGCGAGAGTATATCTTGTCCGA
>DBVY01000022.1:538-1587 GCA_002308575.1 Christensenella sp. UBA1252 | reverse complement strand
GAAGAGGCATTGATTCAAGACGACGTGTTCGCCACCTTGCGGAAAGCCGTTCACGCATTGAAAGAAGAGGAGAAATGGCTGATCACGGAAGTGTTTTATAAGAAGCGCACGAAAACAGATATCGCGCGGGAACTTGGCATTTCGAAACAGGCGATAGACTCTCGTCTTATGCGAATTTTCAAAAAATTAAAAGAAATTTTGACTTTGTGACTTGACTTTGGCGTTTTTCGTGCCTTTTAAGTGAGGGGCGCAAGAGCAACGAAGAGCGCAAGAGTGAAAATCGAAAGGAAAAATGACTTCAAGACTCTTGCCGCCCCCTCGAATAAATGAGGAGGAAAAAGCCATGATTTCATTTCTTGATTCAGTCCAAGGCGCCTCAAACGTATATCGAACGAAGGATTTTATCGTTTGTCAGAAACTTTCGTTCATCCGTTTGTCGGCGCGGAACCTTCTGATTATGAGCGAGGATATTTATTTCCTGCGTTCGGAAAAGAGGGACTACGAATATGAGTTCATCTTCAAGCCGAGAGGCAGCAAGATCGACGGCAAGCGTATTCATACGAGTTCTTATACGCGAATCTACGTCGATTAACCATTGGTAGCAATTGCGCAAAGGGTGAAAGTAATAACCGATAATCGGCGACCACGTGGATAAAGACGGCCGTCTTCGCCTAATCGCCGGGAACGTGTTGTTCCGAAGAGTCCCTGCGCGCAAAAGTTATATACAACTTAATATTTTTGTTTCGGCTGGGCTAGCGGCATTACGGGCAAAGAAAACAAAACAAGGAGGAAAAGCTATGTCTAATAAGAGTAGCGGATCGGGCAGCTCCAAATACAACAACCGCAAATGGTCAGTCCCGTCCAAACGTGCAAAAGCATACGCGGAAGACAGAAAGGCGAAAGTCCATACCTATGGCAAGAAGGAAGGGAAAGAGCTTACCGACTACGAAGCCGGTATGCGCTCCGGATACCTGCAATGTCAAGGGGATCACGCCGGTCTGTACAAGTACAAGAAAGCCCTTGCGGAGGGCAAATCCAAGAGCGAGGCA
>DBVY01000022.1:289-441 GCA_002308575.1 Christensenella sp. UBA1252 | reverse complement strand
GTCGTTAAGGGAACGCTTCTCGGCAAGGAAGTCAAAGCGACTCTCGTTCCCCCCGATCCCGGCGGCTACCAGCTTTTGGAAGTCATCATCGGTGACAAGGCAAAGTATCCCCTCACGGTTACGCCGTTCTCTATGACCACCGAAAGCGGTGA
>DBVY01000022.1:0-251 GCA_002308575.1 Christensenella sp. UBA1252 | reverse complement strand
GTCTATTCCATCAAGTTGCAGCCCTTGAAGAAGTCGGACAAGGCGATTTTGAAGGCGCTCATTAAGTAAGAAAAAGGAGGAAAGAGAACATGAAAGCAATAAGTCCGGAAAAGAAAAAGACGATATTAACCGTCTGCCTCGTTATCGTACTTATGCTTGTGGTATTCGGTTTTACGATCGGAGCGTGTTACTTGGCGGACAAAGAGCAAAACGAGAAATCGGGCGCGAATATGTCCGCCCTTCTTTCCGAA
>DBVY01000028.1 GCA_002308575.1 Christensenella sp. UBA1252 | reverse complement strand
CGATGTACGATTTCGCGCACCCGATCAGCGACTGCATCGAGGGCATTACGCACAGCATCTGCACGCTTGAATTCGAAGATCACCGCCCGCTTTACGATTGGGTCAAATACAACTGCGGGTTCGGTGACAATCCGCGCCAGATCGAATTCGCGCGCCTCGGTTTGACGCGCACGATCATGAGCAAGCGCTATCTGAAAAAGCTCGTCGACACCGGCGTCGTGGACGGCTGGGACGATCCCCGTATGCCGACGCTTTCGGGCATGCGCGAAAGGGGCTATCCCGCCGAAGCGCTTCTCGATTTCTGCGAGAGGATCGGCGTTGCGAAAAGCAATTCGATGGTCGAAGCGAGCCTGCTCGAACATTGCGTCCGCGAGAACCTGAACGCGAACGCAACGCGCGTGATGGCGGTCAAAGAGCCTTTGCTCCTTGAAATCGAAAACCTGACGGCGCCCGTCACCGTTGAGATCGACAACAATCCCGCGGCGGAGAATGCGGGCACGCACGCCGCCACGCTGACCAAAGAGATCTATATCGAAAAGAGCGACTTTTCGCTCGATCCGCCCCCGAAGTATCATCGCTTGAAAGTCGGCGGTATGGTGCGCTTGAAAGGCGCGTACGTGATCGAGTACGTTTCGCACGAAACGGACGAACAGGGCAACGTTACGAAAGTCGTTTGCAAGTATATCCCCGAAACGATGTCGGGCGAAGCGAACGCGGGCATTAAGGTCAAAGGCGTTTTGCATTGGGCGCCCTCGGACGCTTTGGATATCGTGATCCACGATTACGACTATCTTTTGGACGAGATCGAGGACGGCCGCGACTTCAACGAACGCTTGAATCCCGTTACGAAGGTCACCTATCACGGCAAGGCGGAAGGGTACCTCGCGGGCGCGAAGGAGCAGGATAAGTTCCAGTTTATGCGTTTGGGATATTACGTCAAGAATAAGAAGGGCGAATACAACCTAATCGTAGGTCTGAAAGACAGCTATAAAGCATAAGGCGGCGAACAACCGCACAATCGCTTCGTTTACCGTCTTCGAGTCGGCGACGTCACGTACAAGGAGTACGCTCAATCGCAGCCTCTCGCCGAGCCTCGTATTTGCTTGTTTCTTCGTTGCCTTTGAGAAGGCAAGTATAAACGAACGGTGCTTCGCATAGAGTGATTCTATGAAAGAAGCATACGTTTATATCATAGACGCGGAGTATCCGCACAAAGAAGAAAGGCTTGCGGGGAGAACGCCGCTCGAATGGCTTTTGTCCTCGCTCGGCGAATTGCCCTTTTCGGTGGTTGCCGAAGTAAAAGAACCTTTGCCCGAAGCAAGGTATATCGCGACGATCCCGTCGTCCTGCCCGCTTGTGGACGAAGCGTATATAACGAGTTGCGTGAGGGAAATGGAAAGGCGTTCGATCGCCTCCGCCGATCTCGGCAGGGGAAAGATCGCGCGGCGAGAAGATTTCTTTCTGGAAGAGGCGAAGATTCGCTTTCACGCGGATTGCCTGCTCGATCTCGCGGACGGCGGGAGCCGAGAAAGGGCGGAAAACGCGCTTTACGTAAAAGTTGCCGAGCGCCTCGAAAAAGAGGGCGTGATCCTCAAAGATCGCTCGCTCGTGCAGATCGCGGCGGATTGCGTTATTGAAAAAGGCGCGATCGTCGAACCCTTCGTAAGGCTTGAAAAAACGGTCGTTCGATCGGGCGCCGTGATCGGCAGTTTCAGCGTTCTTTCAAACAGCGAGATCGGAGAAAGAGCGGAGATCATAGAGTCGCGCGTGTTCGACAGCAAGGTCGGCGCGGACGCGAAGATCGGCCCGTTCGCCTATCTTCGAATGGGGAGCGCCGTCGGCAAGAAATGTCGGATCGGCGATTTCGTCGAAGTCAAAGCCTCGTCGATCGGAGAAGGTGCGAAAGCCGCCCATCTCGCCTATATCGGAGATGCGGAAGTCGGCGCCGAAACGAATGTCGGTTGCGGCACCGTGTTTGCGAATTACGACGGAAAGGAAAAGCACCGAACCAAAGTCGGGGAGAGAGCGTTTATCGGCGCGAACGTAAACCTGATCGCGCCCGTTACCGTCGGAGAGGGCGCTTATATTGCGGCGGCAACTACCGTCACGGAGAACGTAAAAACCGGCGCGTTCGTGATCGGGCGCAGCCGTGCGGAAGAAAAGGAAAGGAAAAAGAGAGAAACATGATCGTTGTCGGACTCGGAAACGTGGGCGACCGTTACGACGGCACCTTCCATAACGTCGGCTTTCTCGTGGCGGATACCCTCGCCGCGAGGCTTTCTTTGTCCTTTAAGGACGCGCCCGCTTTGCAGGGATATTTGGCGGAAGGCAACGTCGGCGGGAAAAAGATCGTGATCGCGAAACCCAAGACCTTTATGAACCTTTCGGGGGAATGCGTGAAGCCGCTCCTCGCGAAGTTCAAAGGCGAAACGGACGTTTTGATCTGCTACGACGATATCGACCTGCCCCTCGGGGCGACCCGTTTCCGCGAAAAGGGAAGCGCCGGCACGCATAACGGTATGCGAAACGTGACTGCGCTTTGCGGCGAACTCCCGCGCCTTCGCGTCGGGATCGGCAGACCGCACGAGCAGGAAGATCTCGCGTCATACGTCCTGAAAAAAGCGGGTAAGGACGCCAAAGACAAACTGATCGAAGCGGCGGAAAAAGCGGCTTCTGCGATCGAAGCCTATATCGCCTTCGGCGATCGGTCGAAATTGGAGAGAAATCTTAACGAGAATTGAGCGTACTTCGTGTACGTGATGTCGGCGACCCGCAGGCAGTAAACGAAGCGGTCGCGCAAAAGACAAAGCCGTTAAAAAGCTTATGAAGAGTCTTTATATAGAAGGCTTTGAAGCATACAAAAAGATATACGACAAACTTGCCGGCGATAAAAAATCGCTGGTTTTTGGCATATCCAACCCCCAAAAAGCGCACCTTGCGGCGGCGTCACCCGTGCCCCTTTTATATCTCGCGGCAACCGAGGAAGGCGCAAAGGACGCGGCGGAAACGATCTCCGAATACGGAACGCCCGCCGTCTATCTTCCGCCGCGCGGCGACGTTCTGCTCGGCAGGCGGACGGACGCCTTGTCCTATGCTCGCATCGAGGCGCTCGAAGCCCTCGTCCGAAAGGAAGCGAAGATCCTCGTAACGACCGTCGAGGGCGTTTTTTCCTATTTGCCGAAACCCGAAGACCTTGCGGCGGCAACGATTCGCCTTGCGGAAGGGGAAACGGTTTCCCTGCCTCTCTTGACGAAGCGCCTCGCTTACGCCGGCTACGAGCGAACGGACGGCGCGCCGAAGAAAGGGGAATATCGCCTCGTCGGTGACGTGCTTTCCGTCTTTCCCGTTTCGTCCGAAGAACCGTACAAGGTGGATCTTTTGTATGACGAAGTCGAGAGCATCAAGCGCTACGCGCCCGATTTTCTGTCCGTTCTTTCGCGCGAAAAAGAGGTCGTGATCGCGCCGGCGAGCGAGATCCTGTTGAAGGAAGAGGACGTTTCTCCGATCTTTGAAAAGATCGAAGACGCCCGCCGTTTACAAAATCGCGCCGCGCGCCTTCGCACGGACGAGATCCTGTCCGATCTGTCTTTGCGCGCCGCCGCGTGTCCGTCGGACGGAGGGCTTTCCTATTTCCTTCCGTTTATGCGCGAAAAGCTTGCGACGGTGTTCGATTACACGGCGGGGTTCTCGGTCGCGGTGGACGAACCGAAAAAGATCTTCGAGGGCTTTTCTTCGTTTTTGATCGATCACTACGGGCGTGTGCAACGCTTACAGGCGGACGGCGAAGTTTTGCCCGCGCATAAGAACGCGATCGCCTCGGAGAAGGAGATCATGACCGCGCTTTCCGCGATGCCCCAACTCGGCTTGTCCTCGTTTGAAGAAAAAATCAGCGGCAGGGAAGGAACGTTTACGCTCTCGTCCGCCGCGCTTCCGTCCTATTTGAAAAACTCCAATATGCTCGCGTCCTTCGTTTCGGAAGAGCTCAAAGAAGGGCGCAGGGTTTTGATCTTCTGCGAAAACGCCACGCATAAAGCGACCCTTAAAAACCTTTTGGGGCGCGACGCGGAACTCGTAACCTTCGTTACGGACAAGCTCAAACACGGCTTTATCTCGAAGAGCGAAAAGACGACGATCATCGGAAGCGGCGACATTATGTCCAAAACTTCCGCGTTCCGTACGCCGAAACGCCCGCTGATCCTTCCGAAGATCGGCGATTACGTCGTCCACGACGAATTCGGTATCGCGCGTTGTTTGGGGCTCGTCCATATCAAGAATTATGCGGGCGAAGGCGATTACGTCGCCTTGCAGTACGCCGAAAGCAACAAGATCTATTTGCCCGTCGCGCAAATGGATATGCTGACCGTCTATACGGGTTCGGAAAAGGAGCCCGAACTCTCGAACCCGAACAAGGAAGATTTCCAAAAGGAAAAGGCGAAAGCGAAAAAGTCGATCCGCAAAATGGCGCTCGATCTTGTCGAACTTTACGCGAAACGCGAAAAGAGCAAAGGCGTCAAATATCCGCCCGATTCCCCCTTGATGAAAGCGTTCGAGGACGATTTCCCGTTTGAGGAAACGGAAGGGCAGGAAGCCGCGATCCGCGACGTAAAACAGGATATGGAGAGCGGAAAGGTCATGGATCGCCTGCTCTGCGGCGACGTCGGATTCGGAAAGACCGAAGTTGCGCTGCGCGCCGCGTTCAAAACGATCTTGGCGGGCAAGCAGGTCGCCTTTCTCGCGCCCACGACGATCCTTGCGGAACAACATTTTTCCACCTTGTCCGAGCGGTTGAACAAATTCGGCGTCAAATGCGCCTGTCTGACCCGCTTTTGCTCGCAAAAGGAAACGAAAGAGATCTTAAAGGGCGTAAAAAGCGGCGCGATCGGCGTCGTCGTCGGCACGCACCGCCTTTTGTCCAAGGACGTTGAGTTTTACGACGTCGGTTTGCTCGTGTTGGACGAAGAACAGCGCTTCGGCGTCGAGCATAAGGAAAAGATCAAGGCGCTTCGCACGAGTATCAACGTGCTTTCGATGTCCGCCACCCCAATTCCGAGAACTTTGCATATGGCGCTGTCCGGCATTCGCGACATCAGCGTGATCGAAACGCCGCCGAAAAACCGCAAACCCGTGCGAACGGTCGTTGCGGAATATACGCCCGCGATGCTCAAAGAGGCGGTTTCCGCGGAGCTCGAACGGGGCGGGCAGGTCTTTATTCTTTATAACAACATCGCGCGGTTGGACGCGTTCGCGGAGGGTGTGCGCGAGGAATTCCCCTCGCATACGGTCGTCGTCGGGCACGGCAAAATGCCCGCCGCGGTGCTCGAAGAGAATATTCATAAATTTTACAAAAAGCAAGCGGATATTTTGATCTGCACGACGATCATCGAAAACGGGATCGACGTTCCGGACGCAAACACCCTCGTCGTGCTCGAAGCGAATAAGCTCGGGCTTTCGCAAATGTATCAGATCAAAGGCCGCGTCGGCAGGAGCGAAAAGCTCGCGTACGCCTATTTTACCTATCCGAGCGGCACGCTATTGACCGGTGATTCCGAAAAGAGGCTCAAAGCGCTCGTGGAAAACGCCGACCTCGGGAGCGGCTACCGTTTGGCGATGATGGATCTCGAAATCCGCGGCGCGGGCAACGTGCTCGGCGCGGAACAGCACGGGCATATCGAGAAGGTCGGTTACGATATGTATTGCACGCTTTTAAAGGAAACGATCGCGGAATTGAACGGCGAAGTTTTGCCCGAAGAGGGCGGCGTCGAGATGCAGATCCAGGCGGACGCTTATATTCCTTCGGATTATATCCAAAGCGAGCTCGGGCGCATTCGCTATTACAAGAAAATTTCAGCAATATCCGACGAAAAGAGCAAAAATTCGATTCTTGCGGAGCTCGAAGAAGAATATGGAATGCCGCCCGTCAAAGTGCATAATTTGATTGAGATCGCGCTTCTGAAAAAGATGTGTGCCACGCTCTTTATCAAGCGCGTTTCGGTCACGCAAAAGGATGCGACGATCCTGTTTCAAAACGCGGACGTTTTGGAAAGCGCGAGCGTTAAGAACGCCTTAAACGTTCTCGGCGGCGAGCTTTCTTTCGGTGGAAAGGACGGCGCGGAACTTCGTCTTTATTCCAAAAAACCGGGCGTGATGCGGAAGGTCGAAGCGTTGATCTCGTTCGTAAAAGCCGCGCGCGGCGAAGCGATC
>DBVY01000004.1:3248-12771 GCA_002308575.1 Christensenella sp. UBA1252 | reverse complement strand
TCCGCTTCTTCCGCGGCGGCTTTCTTCGCTTTCTTTTGCGCGGGCGCCGCGACGTTCGTCACGCCGAGCGCTTTCGCGATCGCGTTCATCGCTTCGACGGCGGCTTCCGCTTGCTCGCTCATCGCCGCGCCCCAAGTAAGGGCGGGGGTGTTGATTAGATAGTCGACGTACTTTTTGAGATCGTCGTCCACTTTGAGGACGGTGATCGAAGCGCCCGCCATGTCAATACTCGTCATGAAGTTACCGACGATCGTGCGGTAGATCTTAACGCCGCTCGCGGTGAGTGCGTCCGTCGTGCTCTTATTCAAAATGTAAAGCTCTTGGAGCGGGGTGCCGCCGAAGCCGTTGATCAAAAGCACGACTTCGTCGCCGCCTTTCAAACCGAGGTCTTCGTTCAGATCTTTCACGATCCTTGCGGCGAGGTTATCGGAGAATTTGCCCGAAGAATAGTCGATCTTCTCGCGGAAACGTCCGGGTTCGCCGTGGATACCGACGCCGAATTCCATCTCGTCGTCACCGATCTCGAAGGTCGGGTGTCCGGCGGCGGGAACGGTGCAGGACGTAAACGCGAAACCGAAGGAACGGACGTTAGCGATGACTTTGTTCGCAACTTCCTTAACTTCGGAGAGCTCTTTGCCCATTTCCGCGGCGGCGCCGGCGCATTTGTGGACGAGAACGGTGCCCGCAACGCCGCGTCTGCCGACCGTGTAAAGACTGTCTTTGACCGCGATATCGTCGTTTACGTAAACGGCGTCTACTTTGATTCCGTCGTCGATCGCGTCGCTCATCGCGTTGTTGAAGTTCATGCAGTCGCCCGAATAGTTCTTGATGATCAAAAGAACGCCCTTGTCGGTCGCGCATTTTTTAATCGAATTATAAACCTGAACCTGCGAAGGGGAGGCGAACACGTCGCCGCAAACGGCGGCGTCGAGCATGCCTTTTCCGACGAAACCTGCGTGAGCGGGTTCGTGACCCGAACCGCCGCCCGAGATCAGGCTGACTTTATCTTCGTTGATCTCCTTCTTTTTGACGATCTTGAATTTTTCGACGAATTCGAGATCGGGATGCGCCATCGCAAGACCGTGGCACATATCATACACGAAGGTTTCAGGGGTGTTCATTATTTTTTTCATAATTTATCTCCTTATGATATTAGCCGAGATTGCTCCCGGCTAATATAAAATGTCCGTTTGAAATTACGCGTCCAAGCCTTTGTATTCGCGGCCGATCTTGTCCGCCGTCTTGATCGCGGCGACAACCATTTCTTCGGTCACGGGGAAGGGCATATTGTGGATGGATTCCTCGGGAATGCAGGTCTTCGCGGCAACGGCTTTGAGCTCGTCGTCCGTCAAAGAGGTTCTCGCAACTTCGCCCGTCTTGCGGTTGGTCATAAGATCTTGCAAGCAGATCGGAAGACCGACGGTGTCGCAGAAATCCAAAACTTCGTAAAGCTCGTCTTCGGGGGAATTTTCGAGGATCAGCTGGCAGATCGTTCCGAACGCAACGACTTCACCGTGGAAGTTGTTCGCATGGATCTCGTGGACGATCGTAATACCGTCGTGGATCGCGTGCGCCGCGGCAAGACCGCCCGACTCGAAGCCAAGACCGGAGAGGAGAATGTTGGTTTCAACGATCTTCTCGAACGCTTGGGTCACGCAGTTGCCTTCGCAAGCAACCTTCGCTTTGTAGCCGTCGCTGATCAGGTTCTTATAGCAGAGCTCCGCAAGAGCGAAAGCGGTGTGGGTGCCGTAGCCGAGCAGGGTGCCCTTCGCGCGGTTTGCGCCGCAGGGAAGACCCGCGTTGACGTTCGAAACGCTCTTGACGTTCGCGCGCGCCTCGAAATAGGTGCTGAGCGCGTCGCCCATACCGGAAACGAGGAAGCGAGCGGGCGCGTTCGCGATGACGTTCAGGTCGATCAAAACGACGCTCGGGCTTTGACGGAAATATGCGTAATCGTCAAACTCGTGATCGTCGGTGTAAAGAACCGCGCTGTGGGAGGTCGGAGCGTCGGTCGCCGCAATGGTCGGGCAGATGATCAGGGGGTCGCCCGCCGCCACGCATTTACTGGTGTCGATCGCTTTACCGCCGCCAAGACCGATCGTACAGGAGCACTTGTTGGCTTTCGCGATGTCTTGGAGTTTCGCAACGACAGTACGAGAGCATTCGCCCTTAAATACGTCACCCGCGGGAACGAATTCGATCTTATATTTTTCCGCGGTCGCGGCAAGTTTGTCTTTGACGAGGTTCAATGCAAACGGATCGGCGATCAAAAGGGCTTTTTTACCGAACGTTTTTACGAAATAGCCCAAATTGAGCAATTCGTCTTCACCTTGGACGTACTTGGTGGGGCAGATAAATGCTTTTCTCATATTAAATCTCCTTGAAATTTATTTTACAGCAAACGCTGCAATGATTTTCGCGGTAAAACACCGCCTATTAAAATTCTAACATAAAAAAACGGTATGTCAATACCGATTTTGATTTTTTTTGAGAAAAATGCTTTAAAAACGCCGTTTTTTTCGAGGTCGGTCGTTTAAAAACGCAATTTTTGAAGGAATTTGAAGAGAAAACCCTCGAAAATTGGATTTTTCGCATTTTGTCCGATCTCCCGAATTTCGTGCCGGATCCAGCTGTTTCGGCGTATGGATCCGGGTGTAAGAAATAGGGTTATACGCGCGTGTGCGCCATACGCGCAAGCTCGTACAGTTCGGAAGACAGGATCGCGGGCGTGCGTCTATCGTACGCGGGCGCGGGCGCGCGATCCTTTATACTATTGTCGATCGCGGCGATCAAAGACCGTGCGTTCAATTCGCTTTGCGGCAAAACGCGGATCTTGCCTTTGGAAAGATAGTAGGCGGCGTTTTCTTCCTGATCCCCACGTGATTCCCCTTTGGGAAGAGGAACGGCAACGACTTTTTTTCCGAGAGCGGTCAATTCTCCGAGCGTAGAGGCGCCGGCTCGGCAGACCANNAGAGGCGCCGGCTCGGCAAATCACGACGTCCGCCGTTGCGAAATAGTCTTCGATGTTATCCGCAAACGGAACGCAGACGTAGGAAGGCGTTTTGATCGGCGTGGCGGTTTTTCCCGAGATATGGAGAATATTATACTTTTTAGTAAGGTCGGCGAAGCAGGCGGACAGAGCGTCATTGATCGCAGCGGCGCCGAGCGAGCCTCCCATAAAGAGAACGACGGGCTTTTTTTCGCGGAAAACGTCCATAGGAACGCCTGAAAAGATCTCTTTTCGGATCGGCGTTTGCAAAACGGACGCTTTTTTAAAAGAATTCGGGAACGCCGTGTACGTTTTATCCGCGATCTTCGCCGTCAGTTTATTGGCAAGCCCGAGAGAACGATCGCTTTCATGGCAGACAATCGGGATCCCGAGCGAATGCGCGGCGAGGACGGTTGGGATCGCCGCGTAACCTCCTTTTGAAAACACGACGGAGATCGATTGCGCTTTCAAGATTTTTCGAGCCTCTCGGATCCCTTTGAACAAAGTGAAAGGAAGGACGATGTTTTTCCATAACTTCTTGCGATAAAACTTCCTTGTTTCTGTCGGATAAAACGGAATATTTGCCTTTTTACAGAGGTCTTCTTCCATCGAGGACGGCGAGCCGATGTAGATGACGGTATCGAATTTCGTTTTGAGTTCGGGAACAAGGGCGAGATTGGGCGTTATATGGCCCGCCGTGCCGCCCCCAACGAGCGCAACGTTCGTTTTCATAATCCTCCTATTTCAAAAAATGTAAAATAAATATATCGATAATTTTGATTTTCGACCGATTTTATCTCAATTATTCTACATTTATGCTTGATTTTATAATATAATTTATGTATAATATTGTTGTGAAAAGAACTTTTTTCATAATCTTTACAAGGAGGTTAGCATGAAAGAGTTTTTGTTAAATACTTTTGACGCTACGGAAATCGCCTGCTATTGCTGGGATGACGTTGATAAACCCGTAGGCGTCGTTCAGATAGCTCACGGAATGGGCGAGCATTGCGGCAGATATGATAATTTCGCTTCTTATTTAAATGCGAACGGATATATTGTGGTGGCGGAGGATCATCGCGGCCACGGAAAAACTTGCGGATACGACAATAGGGGTATCGTCGAAGGCGACAGCTATAACGACACGGTCAGCGATATGATCGCTTTGACCGGATATGCCGAGAAAAAATTCAAACTTCCGATCGTCCTTTTGGGGCATTCTTACGGCAGCTTTCTTTCTCAGGCGTACATCGAGAGGAACGGGGAGGCGCTTGCCGGCGTAATCCTTTCCGGTTCCGCTTATATGGACACGGCGCAAGTCGCGTTCGGCAGAGTCGTTGCCAAGCTTCAAAATTCCCTTTGCGGAGGCAAGAAGCCCGCGAAACTCATCGGTAAGCTGTCTTTCGGCGCGTACGATAAGCAATTTAAGAGCGAGAATCAACCTTTTGCTTGGTTAACGCGCGATACGAAAGTCGTAAAAGAGTACCTCGCCGATGATTTCTGCGGCGGTTCTTTCGATATGTCCATCGCGTTCCAAAAGAGTTTCTTTGAGGGCTTAAAGACGGTCTATACCGCGCCCGCGCTCGAATCGATCCCGAAAGGTCTTCCGGTTTTGATCGCGAGCGGAGATAAGGATCCCGTCGGAGGAAACGGTTCCCTCGTTTCCAAGCTTTACGAAGAGTACAAGGCTCTTGGTCTGTCCGATTTGGATATCAAGCTCTATCCCGAAGCTCGTCACGAGATCTTGAACGAGATCAACAAAGACGAGGTTTATGCGGATTTTCTCGAATTTATCAAGAGAGTCGTCGCCAAGAAAGCTCAACAAGTTTAATATTCAACAAGTGTAATAAAAATCAGACCGCACAATCGGTTTGACGGAAGGTTCGGAAAGAAGAAAAAGGCTTCTTTTCAGACCTTTCTTTTTTTTCTTTTCGTCGAGATTCGACAAGGTTTTCGAAAATAGATGGCACGAAACTTGAAAATCGATCCTTTTCGAGTGATAAAATAAAATAGGCTTTGAAAAATGCGTTCAGTTGCTTGCCCGATAAAAGGGTAAGTGATATAATTCATTGCAGTAATATAGGTTATAAAAGGAGGACGTATTGAAAATATGAAAATCAAACCTTTATTCGACAGAATCGTTATCAAACCCGTCGAGGAGAAGCAAACGACCGAAAGCGGTCTCGTGCTTCCCGGATCGGCAAAAGAAAAGCCGCAAATGGCGGAAGTCGTCGCGGTCGGCCCCGGCGGCTTGATCGAAGGCAAAGAAGTCGTTATGCAAGTAAAAGTCGGTGATATCGTGCTTTACAGCAAGTACGCCGGCTCGGATTTCAAGATCGACGGCGAGGATCTGACGGTGCTCCGTCAAAGCGATCTTCTCGCGATCGTTGAGAAATAAAGGAGGGTTTCGTTATGGCAAAGCAATTTAAGTACGGACAGGATGCGAGAAAAGCTCTCGAAGCGGGCGTGAACGTTCTTGCGGACACGGTTAAGATCACGCTCGGACCGAAAGGCAGAAACGTTGTTTTGGATAAAAAGTACGGCGCGCCGCTGATCACGAACGACGGCGTTACGATCGCGAAAGAGATCGAGCTCAAAGATCCGTTTGAAAATATGGGCGCCCAGCTCATCAAAGAGGTTTCCGTTAAGACGAACGATATCGCCGGTGACGGAACGACGACCGCCGCGGTGCTCGCGCAAGCGATCGTTCGCGAAGGTGTGAAAAACGTTGCCGCAGGCGCGAACCCGATCATCTTGAAGAAAGGGATCTTGAAGATGACCGAAAATGCGGTCGAAGAGCTCAAAAAGCTTTCCGTTCCCATTTCGGGCAAAAAGAACATCGCGCAGGTCGCGAGCATTTCCGCGGGTGACGACGCGATCGGTGAACTCATCAGCGACGCGATGGAGAAGGTCGGCACGGACGGCGTGATCACGATCGACGAAGGCAAGACGATGAAAACCGAGCTTTCGGTCGTCGAAGGCATGCAGTTCGATCGCGGCTATGCTTCTCCTTATCTCGTGACCGATACCGACAAGATGCAGGCGATCCTCGACGATCCTTACATCTTGATCACCGATAAGAAGCTTTCGAACGTGCAAGAGATTCTTCCGATTATCGAGCTCGTTTATAAAGCGGGTGCGAAACTTTTGATCATTGCGGAAGATATCGAGGGCGAAGCGCTCAGCACGATCATTTTGAATAAGCTCAAAGGCGTGTTCAACTGCGTCGCGGTCAAAGCTCCCGCGTTCGGCGACAGAAGAAAGGCGATCCTCGAAGATATCGCGCTTCTGACCGGCGGACAGGTCATTACGGACGATCTCGGTTTGGATCTCAAAACCGCCGAGCTCTCGATGCTCGGACGTTGCCGCCAAGTCAAGGTGGATAAGGATAACACGACGATCGTCGGCGGCGCAGGCAATGCGGACGAGATCAAAGCGCGCGTGCAATCCATCAAAGCGCAGATCGCGGTCACCACGAGCGATTACGATCGCGAAAAACTCCAAGAAAGAGTCGCAAAGCTTTCGGGCGGTGTCGGCGTGATCGGCGTCGGTGCGGCGACCGAAGTCGAAATGAAAGAAAAGAAGCTCCGCATCGAAGATGCGCTTGCGGCAACCAGAGCGGCGGTCGAAGAGGGTATCGTTCCGGGCGGCGGCGTTGCGCTTCTCAGCGTGATTCCCGCGCTTCAAAAGGAACTCGATTCGCTTTCCGGCGATGAGAAAACGGGTGCGACGATCGTGCTTCGCGCGCTCGAAGAACCCGTCAGACAGATTGCGGTCAACGCAGGCAAAGAAGGCAGTGTCGTTGCGAACGCGGTCTTGGAGGGCGTCAAAAAGTCGCGCAATTACGGCTACGACGCTTTGAACGACGAATATTGCGATATGGTTCAAAAGGGTATTCTCGATCCGACCAAGGTTACGAGGACGGCGCTCCAAAACGCGGCGAGCGTTGCGGCGACCCTTCTTACGACCGAATCTTTGATCGCGGATATTCCCGAACCGCCCGCACCGGCTCCCCAAGGCGGCATGGAAGGAATGTACTGATCCGTCAATAATCACCAAGAGGCGCAACGTTCGTTGCGCCTCTCTTTTTTTGCGCTACGTTGATTCGTTAACATAAAAACCTTTATGTTTTCATATCCTTTGGTATGGCTTATATCGAAGATATCCGTTCGCGTTTCGGGGATCCGGACGCGCTATCCTCCCGTTACGAGATCACGCTGATCGACGATTCGCGCGCGTTGATCTCGGGGCAAAAGGGATTGCAAATCATCTCGAACGAGGAGGTCGTCGTCCGCGTTAAAGGAGGAAAAGTGCGGGTGTACGGCGAAAAACTCGTCGTTCGGTCGGCAAGCCGAGAAGAGGTCTTCGTTTCGGGATCGATCCAAGGCGTGGAGAAGTTATATGAAGCGTGATCGGACGCGTTATGCGGTTCCGACGAAAAGAGCCGCCTATCTGATGCGGAAAGCGGTCAAAGCGGGCGTTACGATCTATGACGTTACGCTCGGAGAAAATAAAACCGCATTCTCGGTCGAACGGGGCGGGGAACGAGCGCTCGAGGCGATCCTGACCGCGGAAAGGATCGAAAGGAACCGCGTGCGCGAGCGAACGGGGAAACGCATTCTCTCCTTTTTGAAAGCGCGGCCCGTCTTCGCCGCGGCAACCGTTTTGTCCGTTATGGCGTTTTCCTTTTTTCAATGCTTCGTGTATCGAACGGAGATATCCGGAAACCGATTCGTAAACACAAAGACGATCGCCGCCGTTTTGGAGGCGCATAAGATCGACGGGTTTACGTTCAAAGGGCAGGTGGACGTTCCTTCGATCCGAAGCGACGTTTCCGCGCTCGACGGCGTTTCGTTCGCATCGGTTCGGATCAAGGGCAACCGCTTGCTCGTGGAAATCAAAGAAGAGCTTCCTTCTTCCGATACGGAAAAAGAGTCCTTCGAGCCTGTCCGCGCTCGCCTTTCCGCCGTGATCACGAAGATCGTTGCGGAAAGCGGAACGCCGTTCGTCAAGATCGGCGACAAAGTGAAGAAGGGCGACGTCCTGATCGCGCCCGTATATACGTTTACGGAAGGGGAAGGCTTAGCGCCCGCAAAGGGGGAAGTTTACGGCGTAACGACGTACAAAAAAGAAATCGTTCTTCCCGAAATATCCGTTCAAAACGAAAGAACGGGAATAAAACAAGCCGTGCGTTCTCTGTTCGTTTTCGGCAAAGAAATCGGGGAGGAAAAGGCGCCCCCGTTTTCGTCTTATGATCTTTCGGAAAAGGTCGTTTTCGAAGCGCTCGGCGGTTCGGTTCGGGTCGTTGAAAGAACGTATTACGAACGAAGAGACGCGGTCGTTTTTCACGACTTCGATCTCGAACTTCCCGCTTTGATCGAGAAAGAAACGCAAAACCTTCTTTCGTCCGTTCCTTTTTACGCGGTTACGACGGGCGGCGTGACCGTCGAACAAAAAAAGATGGACAATATCTTGTATATAGTGCTATACTATACGGTAGAGCAACGGTTGGATTCGTTGTTTGCGCCCGAATAAGGGCTCGGAGGTTACTTTGGAGAAACAGGTGAGTTCCAAAAGCAAAGCGTTGTTTTTCGTCATTACGCTTTTGTCGTTCGTCGTGCTGTCCGCCATTCTCGTCGGCGTCGTCGCGGCGTTCCGCTCGGTGTACGGCGTAACGTTCGATTTCTTTACGATGATCACTTGCGGGATCGTTATCTTTTCGCTTTTCGCTTCCAACTATTTGATTATGCGTATGATCGATAAAGGGGATCACGTTTCGATCATTTTGGTTTACAGTATTTTGATGATCGAAGCGGTCGCCGCGATCGCTTGTATGCATTTCGATCATTCCTACGCGATGCCGCTTGCGTTCCTGCCCCTTCTTCTCGGCACGGATTTCGATAAGCATGCGGCGCTGTCCGCCCACTTTACGAGCGTTTCCGTCGTTTTGACGTGTATGGTTCTGTTTTTCTATAATTCGACGAAGTTCGTGTTCGAAGAGCTTTCGTTGCAGGTTATGACGTTGGTCGTAAACGTCGGTATGGGCTCCTTGATGATCTTCTTGATCAAGCCTTTTTCGAGCCGTATGCGCGTCTTGTTTACGTCGGCGGCGGTCGTCGTAAGTTTCGGTTTTCTCGGCTTTATCTCCGCGGCGGCGGTGGGCGGCAGACCCGATTTGATGCAGATGATCACGATCGGCGTGTCCGTTCTCGTCGGCGGCGCGATCAGTATCTTTACTTATTTCTGCCTTTCGCCCGTTTTCGAGCGCGTCTTCAATTTGAACACGGGCTTGCGCTTGATGGAGCTTTGCTCTTTCGACCAACCGCTCTTGAAAGAATTGGAAGAAAAAGCGCCCGGAACCTTCAATCACTCTTTGACCGTTGCGAACATTTCGGAGCGGGCGGCGTACGCGATCGGGGAGAACCCGAACCTCGCGAAGGCGGCGGCTCTTTTCCACGATATCGGAAAACTCGAAAACCCCGAATTCTTTACCGAAAACCAAACGGGCGGTTATAACCCGCACGACGACTTGAT
>DBVY01000004.1:220-3192 GCA_002308575.1 Christensenella sp. UBA1252 | reverse complement strand
GAGGATTTCCGAAGGAGATCGTTTCCGCCGCGCTCCAACACCACGGCGACAGTTCCGTCGGCTATTTCTATCATAAAGCGCAAAACATTACCGAAGGTACGCTCGAAGAAAAGGGCTACACCTATCTGGGGCCCAAGCCGCAGACCAAGATCAACGCGATCATTATGATCGCCGATATCGCCGAAGCGGCAACGCGTTCCGTGCGCCCGACCAACCGCGAAGAGCTTGAAAAGCTCGTCGATAATCTCGTTCGTCAAAAGATGCAGGAAAGCCAGTTTGACGATTGCCCGATCACGATCCGCGAACTGACGAAGGTTAAAGCCGCCGTCGTTACGACGTTGATGGGCGTTCACCACGAGCGTATCGCTTACAACACGCAACAGAAAAAGTAAAAAATGATCTCGATCACCGGTGCAGGCAAAGAGGAAAAAGCCCTCTTGGAGAGGGTTTGGGCGCAGGGATTGTCCGTTATGAAAGCGGAAAACTCGGACGCCGATCTCTCTTTCGTCGGCAGAGATAAGATCCGCGCGCTGAACAGAGAGCTCCGCGGCGTTGACCGCGTGACGGACGTTTTGTCTTTTCCGACTTTGGAAAAGGTCAAACTGCCGCTTCGCGCCGAAGCCTATCCGACGGACGTCGATCCCTCGACGGGGCGTGTGTATCTCGGAAGCGTCGTGATCTGCCGCGCCCGCGCAAAAGAGCAGGCGGCGGAGTACGGGCATTCGTACGAACGCGAAGTTTCGTATTTATCCATTCACGGATTGTTACATTTGCTTTCTTTCGACCATATCGAAGAAAAAGATCGGGCGGTGATGCGAAAAGAAGAGGAGAAGATCCTTTCCGCCCTTGATATAAGGAGATAACGATGCAAGAAGAAACGCTGGATATGTTGATCGACGCGGCGACCGAAGCGAGCCGCAATTCCTATTCGCCGTATTCGTCCTTCCCGGTGGGCGCCGCCGTTTTGACCGAAAGCGGCAGGATTTTCAGCGGAACGAATATCGAGAACGCCAGCTACGGCGCGACCGTTTGCGCGGAGCGAGTTGCGATCTTCAAAGCGGTTTCGGAAGGGGAAACAAAGATCTCCGCGCTCGCGATCTTTACGACCGCCGCGAATCTCGCGTTCCCTTGCGGAATGTGCTTGCAGGTCATTTCGGAATTTTGCGAAGATATTCCCGTGATCCTCGCGAGCGACGCGGTCGTCAGGATCTATCAGCTTTCCGAATTGATGCCGCACCGTTTCGGCGACGCGTCGTAACGAAATCCACCTTATAAGGACTAAACGAGAGATGAAATCGGGTTTTATCGCAATTTTAGGCTTGCCGAACGCAGGCAAATCCACGTTGATTAACGCCCTCGTCGGCGAAAAGGTTTCGATCGTCAGTTGGCGTCCGCAAACGACGCGCGACAAGATCGTCGGCATTATGAACGGCGAGGACTATCAGATCGTGTTTATCGACACGCCGGGTATGCACGCGGGTACGAGCCGCCTTTCGAAATATATGGCGGACGAGGTTTCTTCCGCCAAAAACGATTCGGACGGCGTGTTGTACGTGATCGACGCGTCCAAGCCGCTCGATAAAGATTCTCTCGAATTTTTGGAAAAAACCGCCGCGACGAGGTCGACCGTCGTCGCTTTAAACAAAATGGATATCGCGGACAAAGCGTTCGCCATGGAGAGCGTAAAGCGCCTTTCCGCGATCAAAAACATCGAAATCGTTCCGATCTCCGCGGAGAAAAAGGAGAACTTGGACGAGCTTGTTTCCGTCCTTCGCGCCACGCTCAAAGACGGCGTTCGCTATTATCCCGAAGATATGTACACCGACAAGCCCCTCCGCTTTATGGCGGCGGAGATCGTGCGTGAAAAAGCGCTGAAATTTTTGCTTGCCGAGATCCCGCACGGGATCGGTGTGGAGATCAAAAAATTCGATGTCGGAGAGGATGGGATCACCCGCATCGAGGCGGACGTTATCTGCGAGAAAGAAACGCATAAGCCGATCATCATCGGAAAGGGCGGCGAAACCCTGAAAAAGATTTCCGTGGCGGCGAGAAAAGAGCTCGAAACGCTCGTGGACGGGCAGGTCTTTTTGCGCCTTTACGTCAAAGTCAAAAGCGGTTGGAAGGATAACGCCGCGATCCTCGATCTTCTCGGTTACGTCAAAAAAGAGTAGGCGGAACGTATAGAAAGATCGTTTTCTTCCGATACTTTTATCGGAGGAAAAAATATGAACAAAGAGGAATCGAACAATAAAGACGCGCTTTGGGATCTTTTCGTCAAAACGGGATTGCCCGAAGCGTACTGCTTATATAAATCGGAGGAAAGGAGAGTTGACGGAGGAGATCAAGACCGAGGGAATATGCCTTCGGGCGGTCGAGTACGGAGAGAGCGATAGGATTATCACGCTTTTGACGGATAAATTGGGCAAANNAAAGGAGAGTTGACGGAGGAGATCAAAGTTGAGGGCGTTTGCCTAAGATCCACCGAGGTCGGAGAGGGCGATCGGATCATAACGCTTTTGACGGATACTTGCGGCAAAATCGCCGTAAAAGTCCGCGGCGTTTCCTCGCCGAAATCGCGGCTTCGGCAAGCCGCCGTTCCCTTTGCGTTCGGTCAATACATACTCTTGAAAAAAAACGGTTATTTTTCGCTGAAATCTTTTGATTTTTCCGATCCTTTTACGCAAATTTCGGACGATCTTTTGCGCTATTATCTCGGCTCGGCGGCGCTTGAAATCGCGGATAAACTGACCGAGGAATCCATTCCCGTAACGAGAGAACTCGCGCGCCTTTTGCGCTTCTTGTTGACCCTTTGTTACGACGGCGGCGGGCTTTCGTCCTTTCTTTTGTACGTGCTCGATTTTTTGAGGATCTCCGGTTACGGATTGCAAGCGGGCGATTACGACGGCGCGCTCGAAGCTCGCTTTTTTACCTTCGATCTCGAAGAAGGAGCGCTTCGGCTTGCGGAGAAAAAG
>DBVY01000004.1:0-210 GCA_002308575.1 Christensenella sp. UBA1252 | reverse complement strand
CCCGCCGTATGCGTTCCGACTTTCCCCCGTTGCGGTGCGGCTTCTCGCCGCTTTTTTGAAAGGGGAAGAGCTGGACGCGGACGGGAGCGCGTACTGTGAATTGCTTTCGCTTTTTTCGCAATACGTTCGTTATAAAACGGGTGGCACGGTCCGTTCTTTTTTCGAACTTTCCGATCTGATCCGCCGCGCGCTTTGATTTTTGTTTTTTTT
>DBVY01000034.1:482-7399 GCA_002308575.1 Christensenella sp. UBA1252 | reverse complement strand
ATCTATTCTGTTTTGAAGTTTCGCTTGCCGTCACCTATGGGCGACAACCTCTATATGTTAGCAAATTAAAAAACTTCTGTCAACGGATTTTTTTATGTTTTTTCGAAAATTTTAAGGAATTTTTTATATATTTTTTTTCGCGCAAAACACCACTATATATTGTGTTTTTTGCAATTTTAAACCACTATTTTTTCGCTTTTTTCCCGCGCTTTCGTCAAAGAAAATCGCCTTATTTTTCTCTTCCTCGCTCGAACGCAAGAAAAAAAAGCACGATTTTGGCGAAAAGCTTCCCATTTTTTCTGCGTTTTTCGGCAAGAACCGCCGCCCTGTTTCGCCGGAAGCGGCGCCCTTTTCCTTAATAAAAATGCGCGCGTATATACGCACGCGCGCACGAGGCTGTTTTTTGAAAAGAAAAACCGCGTTATCGAACGAAACTCGTTCTTGCCGCTTTTTCCGCTTCGGGCAGACCGTACTTTTCCTTCCCGAGGGCGATCGAACGCATCAAAAAGATCATATTCCGCGCAACGATGCGGGCGTTTTGCAAGCCTTCTTCGTCCGCCGCGATCTCCCCTTTCGCGCCGCCGAACCCATTATTCCAATAACGCCCGCTCGCGATCGGCATTTGATGGATCGTAAAGTATTTATTGAGTTCGTCGAACGTTGCGACCGTTCCCGCACGGCGCGCGACCGCGAACGCCGCGCCGACTTTCATGCGCTTATCCGCGTGGCAGGAATAAAACATACGGTCGAGCAAGCTGATGACCGAGCCGTTTGCCGACGCATAGTAGACGGGGGAAACGACGAGGAATCCGTCCGCCGTTTCGAAGGACGCGGCAAGCTCGTTGACGCCGTCGTTGAACGCGCATTTGCCGTGCTCCGCGCAATAGCCGCAAACGGCGCAACCGCGGATCGCTTTCGATCCGATCTCGAAGACTTCGGTTTCGATCCCTTCTTTTTGAAAGACGCCGACCGCTTCCGCGATCAATTTCGAGCAATTCCCCTCTTTTCTCGGACTTCCGTTTACGATCAATACTTTCATATCGTCCTCCTGCGAGTTCTTTTCCTTTATTATAGCACATCGTTGCCTCGCGGCAAAGATTTTTGAGAGAAAATCCCGAGGGGTCGCCCGGCGGAATAGACCTTGCGCGAACCGCCGCTCTATGCTATAATAAACGCATACTACGAAACGGGCGAAAGCTCCGCCCGAAAGGAGAAAGCATGAATATCGCTCCCGACATCTATTACGTTGGCGTAAACGATCACGAGATCGACCTGTTCGAAGGTCAGTACGAAGTTCCGAACGGAATGGCGTATAATTCCTACGTCGTTAAAGATTATAAGATCGCGGTTATGGACACGGTGGACGCGCGCTTCGGTCACGAATGGCTGGACAACGTGGCCGCCGCGACGGGCGGCGTCGCCCCCGATTATTTGATCGTTCAACATATGGAACCCGATCACTCCGCGAATATCGTAAATTTTCTGAAAGCCTATCCGAACGCGACCGTCGTTTCCTCGCAAAAGGCGTTCGCGATGATGAAAAACTATTTCGGAAAAGAGTTTGAAGACCGCCGCATCGTGGTCGGGGAAGGAGATACCCTCCCCCTCGGCAAACACGTTTTGCATTTCGTTGCCGCGCCGATGGTGCATTGGCCCGAAGTTATAGTCACCTACGACGCGTACGCGAAAACCTTGTTCTCCGCCGACGGATTCGGCAAGTTCGGCGCTCTCGACCAAGAGGAAGATTGGGCTTGCGAAGCGCGCAGATATTATTTCGGCATCGTAGGCAAGTACGGCGCGCAGGTGCAGGCGCTTTTGAAGAAAGCCGCCGCACTCGATATCCAAACGATCTGCCCGCTGCACGGTCCCGTTTTGACCGAAAACCTTTCCTATTACCTCGGTCTTTACAACATTTGGAGTTCGTACGGCGTTGAAAGCGAAGGCATTATGATCGCCTATACGTCCGTGTACGGGCACACGAAAGCCGCCGTCCTCTCGCTCGCCGAGAAATTCAAAGAAAGAGGCTGTCCAAAGGTCGTGGTTTGCGATCTCGCGCGCGAAGATATGGCGGAAGCGGTCGAAGACGCCTTCCGTTACGGGAAACTGGTGCTTGCGACGACGACCTATAACGCGGACATCTTCCCCTTTATGCGCACCTTCATCGAGCACCTCGTTGAACGCGGCTATCAAAACCGCACGATCGCTCTGATCGAAAACGGTAGCTGGGCGCCACTCGCCGCGAAAGTTATGAAAGGCATGTTCGAGCATTCCAAAAACATTACGTTCGCAGAGCCCGTCGTCCGCATTACGTCCGCGCTGAACGACGCTTCCAAAGCCGCGCTGAACGACCTTGCCGACGAACTTTGCAAGGACTATCTCGCGCTGCAAGATTCGACCGCGAACAAGAGCGATTTCAAAGCGCTCTTCAACATCGGTTACGGGCTGTACGTCGTTACGTCGAACGACGGCAAAAAGGACAACGGTTTGATCGTAAACACCGTTTCGCAAGTCACGAGCTCGCCGAACCGCGTAGCCGTTACGATCAACAAACAAAACTATTCGCACCACGTGATCAAGCAAACGGGCAAAATGAACGTAAACTGCCTGTCCGTGGACGCGCCCTTCTCCGTTTTCGAGGACTTCGGATTCCGCAGCGGCAGAACGGTGGACAAATTCAAGGGGATCGACGTCTATCGCAGCGATAACGGGCTTGTGATCCTTCCGAAATACATCAACAGCGTAATGTCGCTCGCCGTCGAATCGTACGTGGACCTCGGCACGCACGGCATGTTTATCTGCTCCGTGACCGAAGCGCGCGTGATCGGCGACCAAGAAACGATGACCTATACTTATTATCAAAAGAACGTAAAGCCGAAGCCGCAAACCGACGGCAAGAAAGGCTACGTCTGCAAGGTATGCGGTTACGTTTACGAAGGCGACACCCTTCCCGAGGACTTCGTCTGCCCGCTCTGCAAACACGGCGCGGCGGACTTTGAACCTATCAAATAAAAAAAGGAGGAACAAAAAATGAAATACGTTTGCAATCTTTGCGGCTGGGAGTACGACGAGGCGGTCGGAGATCCCGAGAACGGCATCGCCCCCGGCACGAAATTCGAAGATCTTCCCGAAGACTTCGCTTGCCCGCTTTGCGGCGCGGGAAAGGACGAATTTTCCGAGGCGTAAAACGACGCGAAAGAAAAAAGGCGGGGATCTTCCTCGCCTTCTTTTTCAAAATCATGCCGTTCAAAATTCGTTCAAAATTCATAATTTTGTACAAAATTCAAAAAATCGACAAAAACGGCACTTTTTTGTTCGAAAATAGCTGTTTTTTTGTTGCTAACGTTCAAAATTCGTGCTAAACTTGTATCCGAAAAGAAAGATTCCCGGGCTTTTTCGATGATTTTATAGAATAAGGAGTCCAAAATGAAAGACATCAGTATCGTAATCGTTGACGACGATCCCGAATTTTCTTCGTCTGTCAAATTCTTCTTCGCGGGTGAAAGAGGCTATAAAGTGGTAGGAACGGCGGAAAGCGGCAGCGAAGGCGTAAAAGAAATATTGAAATGCGAGCCCGACCTCGTGATCCTCGATATGATCCTGCCCGAAACGGACGGCTTCGAAGTCATGAGCGAAGCGCGACTCGGAGGATCGAAAGCCAAATTCATCGTCCTTTCCGGCATCGCCGGCGACGAATACGCTTCGCGCGCGATCAAAAACGGCGCCAGCCACTTTATGCTCAAACCCGTGAGTTTCCTTTCTTTGAAAAACCGAATCGACGAGCTTTTCGAAAACGCCGTCGCAGAACCCAGAACCCTGCGCCTCGTTCAAAACAGGATGCTCGACGAACGCATCACGAACATCTTCATTTCCGTCGGCATCCCCGCGCATATCAAAGGGTATCAATTCTTGCGCGAAGCGATCAAAATGGCGGTTGCTTGCCCCGATATCATCAACAGCATCACGAAACGCCTTTATCCCGAAGTCGCCGACCGTTTCGATACGTCCGCCAGCAAGGTCGAACGCGCGATCCGCCACGCGATCGAGGTCGCTTGGAACAAGGGAAAGATCGAGAATATCAATCAAATCTTCGGCGTGAAAGTGTACTCGGGGAACGAGAAACCGACGAATGGGGAATTTATTGCTCTGGTCGCAGATAAGATGCTGATCGAATGCGCATAAAGCGAGGGCGTAGAACGGCACGTATGCTTCGCTAACTACCTCGGCGCCGAGCGGTTACATACGCATAGTATGCGCCCGCCCGTCTACTCGGAGAGCGCTCGCCTCCCCGCCGTTCTACGCCCTCGCACGGAGAATAATAATATTCCCAATCGTTCTCTCGCGGAGCGATCGCCTAAGAAAATCTTCTCCTCGTTCGCAGTAAAAACAAATCAAAGAATACTCGAATTCATTATCGAAACGACTCATAATAAACGGCTTTGGAGATTGATGCGCAAATACGAGGCACGACAAGGGGCGGCGATTGAGCGTACTCCATGACACCCCAAAAAACATTTTGTTTTTCGGGGACCCCGATGTACGTGATTTCGCCGCCCCGCAGTCAGAAACAAAGTATTTGCGCAATATACAAAGCCGTTAAAGATTGAAGTATTTGAAGATTGCAATGATAGTCTTACTATCCGTTATTTCCCCCGACAGGCACTTCTTGCGCAACTCGTCGATCGGGAAATATTTAATTTCCAAAAACTCGTCCTCGTCCGGCTTGGCGCCGACGTAGGTTAAACCTTTCGCGAGGTACAGGCGAATGATCTCGTTGCTGTACCCGACGGTTGGGTAAAACGCGCCGAGCGACGTGATCGACTCGGCTTTCAGCCCCGCTTCTTCCACAAGTTCGCGACGGATCGCGTCGTCCGGATTTTCGCCGATTTCGAGTTTTCCCGCGGGGATCTCCCAAACGTGGGCACCGAGCGGATAACGGAATTGGCGAACGAGCGGCACAAAGCCGTCGTCCGTAACGGCAAGAACGGCGACACCGCCCCGATGCTCGATGAATTCGCGCTGCGACGCCTTTCCGTTCGGCAGTTTGATCAAGTCGTTTCGAAGATGGAGGATCCTACCCTTATAGACGTAATCGCATTCGGTCGTCGTTTCGGTAAAATCCTTTCCGCCGTTAAACTCTCTGTCCTCGTATTTTCCCATGTTCCGTCCTCGCAAAAAACACTTCCAAAAAAGCCGGCGATCAAGCCGGCTTCTTTTCGTTTTGATTATTGTTGATAGGCTTTGATCAAATCTTTGTAGGTCTTGCCGTGGTAGGTGATCTTCGCGTCCGTTTTCATTTCGTTTTGATAGAAGTCTTTCTTGAATTCGCCTGTCAGCCCGCTCTTCTTCTCTTCGAGAAGCGCGTCTTTCAGGTAGCAAGCCAACGTGCCTTCGTCCAGCTCGCCTTCTTCGGTCGCCGCTTTGTAATCCCAAATGTCGGTAACGGCAGTCGAGGGAATTGCGTAATAATCGTCGCCGAGATCGGTCGCCGCGTCTTTATCGAACGCATAGCCCGTCAACATGATCACGTGGATACCGAACGAGGTGTAGCAATAACCGTAAGAACCGACGCCTTCGCCGACGACGTTCCATTCCGCTTTTTCAGCCGCGTCGCCGTACGCGAGCGCGTTGGAAAGAGCGACGAAGTTCTCGGCAAAATCATCCATAGCCGTGGAGGCATATCCGATCTTTCCGTCCGTAAAGTTCGTAAACACACCGGGATCCTCGTTACACATATAGATCCACTTGCGGAATTTCTCCACGATGGCTTTTCTGTCCGCCTGCGTGGACGCGTTCGTAACGCTGCCCAAATCGGCGTACATCGCGTTGATTACGGCGTGCAAATTGATCGTTCCGTCCTCGTTCACATCCGCAACGCCGATGTTATGCTCGGTTGCGAATTCTTCGTTGATATATCTCTTGTTCGGGCACTTGACGCAGGTGCAGTTCTCATCCGTGCAAACGCCGGGGTTCTCGCCCTTGTAATTCTCGCAAGCGACGCAGGTACAGCTTTCTTCTTCGCAGGAAGCGTCCTTATCGTACTCGACGTTGGAAACGTAAACGCCGACCTGATCGATCAAACTGTTCAAATACGTTTCGAGCGCGTCGGCGTTCGCATTCTTTTCGTTCTTAAACGCGTCGTATTTCGCTTGCAGATCGTCCGTGATCTTGAAGAGGACGTGTTGGACGTAGAAATACTCTCCGTCCTTATGAACGATTTGCGTCTTTTCGCCCGTTCCGTCGATCGCGGAAGAATAGGTCGTGGTTCCGAGAACGAGCGCATTCTTTTGGTCTTCGAGTTCTTTCGTGTATTTCTCGAGGATGTCCGCGCCGGTAACGCTCGCTGTTTTTCCGATCGATTCCTCAACGGTGTCGATGGCTTGCGTCTTCAACTGCGTCAGATAGTAATAGGAAAACGTGCGGTAATTGGTTTCCATTTGTTTTTCCATTCTGCGCTTCGCCTCTTTCAGCGCCTTAAAGGTGTCGTTATCCCCGGCGGCTTTCGCGTCGGCGATCTTTTGATCGAGATCGACTTCGAAGAGAGCGGGAAGCTCGGTGGTTTCTTCCTCTTCTTCTTCGTCCTTGGGCATAGCCGGACGCGAGGGCTTCGCTTTGACGATCTCGACGTTAAACGTTGCGGATACGCTTCCGAACGTTACGCTGATCTCCTGCTCTTTGGTCGCTTCTTCGCTCTTAAAGCCGGTCACGGTATACTCGCTTCTTTCGAGATCGACGGTCGTTCCGTCCTTATAGGTCACGGAAACTTTGAGTCCGTTCAGGTTCAAGGAAGAATCACCCACTTCGTAGGTCAGTTTCGCAGGCTCGGAAACGATGTTGACGGTGTCGATGTTTTCGACCGATTTCGTGGAGCGGTTACTGCTCTTCAATTCGTTTTCATACGCCTCTTTGAACTCGTCGAA
>DBVY01000034.1:0-446 GCA_002308575.1 Christensenella sp. UBA1252 | reverse complement strand
CTTTCGATCTCGGCGATACGATCTTGCACGTTGTACGCCTTGCCGACGGTGGACGCGTTACGCGCCGCCGCTTTTTGCTCTTCCGTTCCGTTTTGGAGGATCTCTTTATAAAGCTTATCGATACATTTCAACGTATACGCTTCGCCTTGCGCCAAAGACTCGTTCGCCTGATCGTAGCTCTTTTTAATGTTCTTCAAGACGGCTTGATAGCTGTCGGCGCTCAAATATCCTTGCTGGTAGTAGGAATAATACTGATAAAGGAATTGATTGATCGTCGCGTTCAGATCGAGCTTATCGACTTGCGACGCGCGATTTGCAAAAGTAATCTCCGCCGTAACTTGCGTCATGTTGCGTTCTTCGTTTTTCCGGATCATGCTATCGTCGTCGCAAGCGGCTGCCGCCCCCATTACGACCGCAAGAAAGAGAACCATCAAAATCGTGAGTAA
>DBVY01000009.1 GCA_002308575.1 Christensenella sp. UBA1252 | reverse complement strand
CAACAGCGCGTCGCGATCGCGCGCGCGATCGTTTGCGAGCCCAAAGTCCTTCTTTTGGACGAACCGCTCGGCGCGTTGGATCTCAAAATGCGTAAAGAGATGCAGATCGAGCTGAAAAAGATGCATCAAAATCTCGGCATCACTTTTATCTTCGTTACGCACGATCAGGAAGAAGCGTTGACGATGAGCGACGTGGTCGTCGTTATGAACGACGGCGTGATCCAACAGATCGCGCGCCCGAAAAAGATCTACGACGAGCCGAAGAACGCGTTCGTTGCGGACTTTATCGGGGAATCGAACATTCTTTCCGGCGTTATGGAAAAGGATTTCAAGATCTCCTTCCTCGGTAAGAGCCTCAAATGCGTGGATAAAGGGTTTGAGAAGAACGAAAGGGTGGACGTTGTGATCCGCCCCGAAGATATTTTGATCTCGCTCGGCGAAGGCAAAGGCGATTTCGACGGCGAAGTTTTGACGACCGTTTTCAAAGGCACTTATTACGAGATGGAAGTGCTCGCTTCCGATTACGAATTCACCGTACAGTCGCAAAAAGAATTCCTGCCCGGTCAAAGGGTTTCCCTCGGGATCCAACCGGACAGCATCCATATCATGAAGAAGATCCTGACGATCAATAAATACATCGGTCGCGTAACGGGCGAAGGCTACGTTGAATTTTGCGGCGGCGAATTCGAGATTCCGACGGACGGATTCGAGGCGGGTGACGACGTCATCGTGTACGTTCCTTTTAACGCCGTCGAACTCATGGACGACGAAGAGGACGGCGTGATCGGCGCGAGCGTTACCCAAAGCCTTTACAAAGGAACCTATTATCAGGTTCAGGTCTACACCGATACCGACGAAGATTTTTATATCGACACGGCGGACGAATGGGATATGGATGACCGCGTCGGCGTCCGTATCGACGGCAGCAAGGTCAAACTCGAAAAGTACGATCCCGAAGAGGACGAGGAAAAGGCCGAGGAAACGGTTGCGGAGGAAGAGAGATGAAGAAAGGGAAGGCAAAAGTTTTTCGCCCGACGGCGTTTTCTTTTCCCTATCTTGCGGTTACGCTCGTGTTCGTGATCGTTCCTTTGATCTTGGTTTTGATCTATGCGTTTCGCGGGGAGGACGGCGGATTTACGGTTGAGAATTTCCGCCTCGTTTTTACGGAAAAAGAAACGCTTCGTCAGCTCGGGCAAACGGTTGGCATCGCGGCTTTATCCACCGTCATTTGCTTGTTGATCGCTTATCCCGTGGCGTTCGTGCTTTCGTCCGAACCCTTCAAAAAAATGGCGATCCTCGCGCTTTTGTTTATCATTCCGATGTGGATCAACTTTATGCTCCGCATCTTCGCGCTCCAATCGCTTTTGACCGTGATCGGGCTGAAAAAGAGTTTCGGCGCGGCGGTGATCGGTATGGTGTACGACTTTTTCCCGTATATGCTCCTTCCGATTTACACGGTTCTCTCCAATATGGATAAGAGTTACGTGGAAGCGTCGAACGACCTCGGCGCGAACCCGTTCAGAACTTTTTTCAAGGTCACGCTTCCGTTGTCGATCCCCGGCGTCATCAGCGGCGTCAGCATGATGTTTATGCCGATTTTCAGTTCGTACGCGATCACGAAGATGATGGGCGATATGAACACGACGGTCATCGGCGCGAAAATCGCGAGCCTGTTTGAAAATCAGAACTACGGCAATTACGGCTACGGTTCCGCGCTCTCGTTCGTGCTTCTTTTGATCGTGCTTCTCGTTATGGTTGTCAGCTCGGTTTTGATGAAGCGCACGGCAAAGGCGCCCGTGAAAGGAGGGAAGGCGTAATGAAAAAGCGTTTCGTTCTTTCGGTGATCTTCAAGTGGGTGATCCTCATCGCCGTTCTCGTTGCGATCTATCTGCCTTTGGTTATGATCGTCCTCTATTCGTTCAGCACGTCGCAACAGGTCGGCGGCGAATTCGGGGATTTTACCTTTTCTTTGTACGGAAAACTGTTTGAAAATGAGCAACTGCTTGCCGCGCTGAAAAACACGCTCGTGATCGGCGCCGCGTCCGCCGCGCTCGCAACCGTGCTCGGAACGACCGCGTCCGTCGGCATTCACTATATGAGAAGAAAGACCAAAGCCGTCGTGGACGCCGCGTCGCAGATCACCGTCGTAAACGCGGAGATCGTAACGGCAATGGGATTCTTCCTTTTGATGATCTTTATTCGCGACACCGTGAAGATCCCCGTTAATTTCAGCCTCGTTTGGCTGATCGTAACGCACACGATCATAACGACGCCCTACGTGATCCTGACCGTAACGCCCCGCTTGCAACAACTGAACCCGAACTTGCTCGAAGCAAGTATGGATCTCGGCGCGGGACCGATGCGCAGTTTGTTTACCGTTATGCTTCCGCAACTCGCGGGCGCAATGGTTTCGGGTTTTGCGCTTGCGTTTACCTTGTCTTTGGACGATTTCGTCGTCACGAACATCAACTCGTTCGGCGCCAACGTCGAAACGATCTCGACGTTCGTTTATGCGGGGATTCGCAAAAAAGGAATTCCGATCGAGATCCGCGCGCTTTCCACGATCATCTTTATCGTCGTGCTTGCGGCGCTGATCGGGTATAACGTCGTTAAAAACAAACGACTCAAAGAAATGGCAAAAAGGGCTTAAAGCCTTGCAAACAGAACAAAATAACGAAGGAAGGAGAAAAACGATGAAAAAGATCATTTGCTTATTGCTTGCGATCGCGCTTTTGGGGGCGGCTTCCGCGTCGCTCTTCGCTTGCAGCACCACGCCGAGAAGCGAAATTTTGAAGCTCTATATGCCCGGCGAGTATATCGACGAGGACATTTTCGAAACGTTCGAAAGCTGGTATAAGGAGCAGACGGGGAAGAACGTTACGGTCAAGATCGAAACATTCGAAGCGGTCGAAAACATACAACTTGCCGTCGAGGGCAGTAAATCCGATTACGATCTGTTGTGCCCGAGCGATTATATGGTCGAGTACCTGATCAAGAAAAACCTCGTGCTTCCGTTTGACACGGAGATCGTCGGAACGATCAACGACACCGTTTTCAAAGCCGAGTACGTAGAACTGGCGAAGACCTACGATCCGACCCTTGCGTACGCCGTTCCGTATATGTACGGCACCTTGGGCATCGTGTACGACAAGAGCAAGACGCAGAAGGAGATCACGAGCTGGGAGTCCTTGTTCGGAACCGAATTCTCGGGCAAGTGCTCGATCAAAGATTCGATGCGCGACGCTTACGCGGCGGCTTGCCTGTACAACGCGAGAACGACGCTCTCCGGGCTGACGGGCGCGGCGCAGAAGAGCGCCGTTCAAGCGGTGTTTGAAGACACGACCGCAGATACGGTCGGCAAGGCGAAAAACACCCTTCTTTCGATCAAGTCCACGAAAGGAAACGTTTGGGACGTCGATAACGTCAAATTCGAAATGGCGGCGAATAAGTCCAACGTTGCGGTCGCTTTGATGTGGAGTTGCGACGCGGGTTACGTCATGAACGATTACGAGGATATGGACGGCAAGGAGCATGCGGGCAACCGCAACCTTTGGTACGTCGTTCCCGACGAGGGCGGCAACGTCTATATCGATAACTTCGTGATCAACAAGTACGCGAAGAACGTGGACGCGGCGAATTACTTCCTGAAATTCCTTTGCCGAAAGGATATCGCGATCCAAAACAGCGAATGGGCGGGCGCGATCAGCTGCGTGAAAGAGGCGTACGACGAACTTTACGACAATTACGTCGTGGATGAGGACGGCATGTTTGAAAACACCCCCGTGGGCTGGAAAGAGATGTTCCTCGAAACGATGTTCCCGAGCGCGGAAACCTTAAACCGTTGCGGCGTTATGAAAGACCTCGGCGACGGCAAGACCCGCGTTACGACGATGTGGTCGCAGATCCAATAAAGAAAGAGCGGGGCGCTCTTTCGATGAATTGCGCGAAACGCGCATGAAAAGACAACGAGTTGTCGTGAAAGGGGGCTTTGCCCCATGAAACCTCGCGCTTGACAAGTCAAACGCTCCATTAAGGAAAAAGGCTTCTTCAAACCGAAGAAGCCTTCTTTTATGCTCTTTTGATTGTTTCAGGATAACAGGGGGATCATCAAAGATAGGAGAGGAATCGTTGCGATGCAGGAAAGCGTGCTGATCAGGACGGTGGACGCCGCGCTCGTTTGCCCTTCGCCCACGAGTTCCGCCATGTTCAAAACCATGCTCGCGCTCGGACAACAGCCGAGAATAAAAAACGTGATCTTGACGTAAGAGGGAACGGGAACGAAAAAGATGACCGCGAAAGACAGAAGGGGATAGACGACGTTTTTCATCGCGGTCGCGAAATAGACGCGCGGGTTCATAAAGAGATCGCGCGGCGTAACGGTCGCGAGGCGCATGCCGAGGATCAGCATGCACATCGGCGTCGTCATTCTGCCGAGCAGTTCAACCGCGGGCGCGATCGCAGAGGGCAGTTTGGTGGAGGTAAAGAAGAGAGGAAGCGCAACGAGCAGGGAAACCGTCGTCGGATTGACGACCATATTGCGCACGCTCATTTTCGATTTGTCGTAGGTGATGAGCCCGACGGCGAGCGTCCAAGAGATTAAGTTCAGGCTGACCGAAAAGACGGTGGAAAACGCAACGACTTCGGGGTGAGAAGGCAGGATCGCTTCGAGAAGGGGCACACCGAAAAAGCCTACGTTCGCAAGGGAAGAGGCGATCGTGCAAATGCGGTTTCGGACGTCGTCGAACCGCCGGCGCATCAAAAACCATAACGTGCAAATGACGACGATCTGCATCGCCGTGCAAAGTCCGAAAAAGATCCCGAGCTGGCGCAGGAATTCGAGCGTAAAATCCGCCGCGTTTAAGGAATAAAGGATCAGCGCGGGTTGGTTTACGAACAGCAAAACGCGGGCGAACGCGCCGATAGAATCGGGTTTGATCGTCTTCGTTTTGACGAAAAGAAACCCGGGGATCGCGTATGCGAGCATCAATGCGACTGTCGTTAGCGTGATAAAGAATTGCATAGCAAGATTATAGCACAGGGGGTGCTTCGCGGTAAAGAATATTTTTTTCGATCAAAAGGGTCAAAAAGCGAGTTTTTCGAGCGCTTTTTTATAGATCTCCGCCGATTTAACGAGGCGGGAGAGGCGAACGCATTCGTCCGCTTGGTGGATCTTGCTTTCTTCGTCAGGGAAGATCGGGCCGAAGGCAACGGCGTTCGGGAATGCGCGCGCATAGGTCGCGCCGCCGATCGAGATCGGGCTTGCCCCTTCGCCCGTAACCTCGTTATAAGCGCCGATCAGCGCGGTCACGAGTTCGGAATCCGCAGGCACGAATAAGGGCAGATGCCGCCCGTCCACGGTCACGGTTGCGTCGGGGAGAGCGGAGCTGATCGCTTCGAGGATCGTTTCTTCTTTGACCGTTACGGGGTAGCGGATATCAAGGCCGAACGAGATCTCGTCGCCCACCGTACGCGCGTAACCGACGTTCATCGTCAAAGCGCCGCTTTGCTCGTCTGCGCAGGCGATTTTGAGCCCGCTGCCGTCCGTTTTGAAAAATGCGTCGTAAAGATCCGCGATGAATTCGTTCGAACTCTTCGCGGCGAAAAGCAGTTTCAAGATCGCGTTTTCGCCTTTGTCGGGCGTCGAGCCGTGCGCCGAAACGCCTTTCGCGGCGAGCGCAAAGCCGTCGTTTTCAAACGTGATCTTCGCCAATCCTTTTATGCATTTCGAGAGCGTGCCGTCCGACATCGTTTTCATTTTGAGTTTCGCGCTGTCCGCGACCATATTGACGCGTTCGCCGCCCTCGATATAGAAGATCGAATCGGGCTTTTTAAAAGTAACGCGGGCGTGGCAAACACCTTTTTCGCAGTTGATGACCGGAAAATCCGCATCCGGCGAAAAGGAAAGGGCGGGGATCTCTTCGGTCGCGAGATAGCGTTCGATACATTTCCAACCGCTTTCTTCGTTCAATCCCGCAATCAAGCGCACACGGCGGCGCGGCGTTCTCCCTTCGTCCAACAAGGATTTCAACGCGTAAAAAAGAGCGACGAACGGACCTTTGTCGTCCTCCGTGCCTCTGCCGTAGATTACGGTTTCGCCGTTTTCTTCCGCGATATCGCCGAGCGGGGAATGCGTCCAATCGTTGCCGAACGGAACGGTGTCCAAATGGAAGGGAATGCCGAGAAGTTCGCCTTCGCCGATCTCCGCGAAGCCGCACATTCCGTCGAGGTCTTGCACGCGCATCCCGATCGAGCGGCAAAGGGAGAAAAAGGCGGTGAGCGCCTCGCGCGTTCCCTTGCCGAACGGCGCGCCCTCGGCGGGTTCCGCCTGCACGCTGTCGATCGCAACGAGGGAGAGAAGGGTTTCTGTCATTTGCTTTTCGTATCGTTTCATAGCGTCCTCTGAAAATTTACTACGCTATTATATGCCCCAAACGGCGGGGATTGTCAAGCCCGCGGCGGGAACTCCTCGCAAACAGAACCGCAAAGCGGTTATTTATCCTTTTTCGGGCAATACTTTTTTTATGAATCCCGTCCTGCGCGTCGTCCTATTTTCGGTTTCGAGTTTTTTATTCTTGTTCGTGATCACGAAGATCATGGGCAAAAAGCAGATCGCCCAGCTTTCTTTTCTCGATTACGTGATCGGGATCTCCTTGGGATCGATCGCGGCGGAGATGTCCACCGACCCCGAACGCCCGTTTTACCACTTTTTTATCGCGATGGCGATCTATCTCGCGTTGGACTTAATTTTAACCTTTCTCGCGCGCAAAGCGACCTTTCTCAAAAAGTTCGTGCGCGGGCGCCCCATTCTTTTGATCGAGGACGGACGTATTCGCTACGAAAACCTGTCGCGCAGCAAGCTCGATATCAACGACCTTCTTTCGATGTGCCGCGCGAAAGGATATTTCGACCTGAGAGAAGTTGCCTACTGCATTTTCGAAACAAGCGGAGAAGTTTCGATCCTGCCCGCGGCGGGCGCCGTCCTCGCGAAGAGCGCGGAGCTCGGCAAAACCCCGCCGAAACCCTCTTTGAGTAAGGACGTGATCGAGGACGGGACGGTGATCGAAGAAGCGCTCCGCCAGATCGGAAAGGACGAGAATTGGCTGAAAGCGCGCCTCTCCGACCCGAGCGAAGAGGGGATCAAAAATATTGCGCTTGCGACTTATTATGCGGATACGGATGAGTTGCGCGTTCACTTTAAATAGGCGGGCGCGTATAGCGGCACAATTGCTTTGTTTCTGACAGCGGGGCGGCGAAATCACGTACATCGGGGTCCCCGAAAAACAAAATGTTTTTTGGGGTGTCGTGGAGTACGCTCAATCGCCGCCCCTTGTCGTGCCTCGCATTTGCACGTTTCTCCGCGCTCGCCGTTCGCGAATATAAAACGATTACAATATTATAAAAGAAAAGTGTTTTAACGGTTAAACCGATTCGTTTGGTTGTAACGCCGAAAGGATACCGTCGGAACGATCGTTTGCGATAAGTTGCGCTTTTTGTCGAAAAAGGATACAATAAGAAAAACGTTGCTTTGATAGGGGATAAAGAAGCCCCGAGCAAGGCGAGAACGAGAGGCGCTTATGAAAAAAGTTTTGATCCTGACGGTGACCGCAGGAAACGGACATAACAGCGCGGCGAAGTCGATTCGAAAAAGACTGCAAAGCGCAACCGAAGATTACGATATCGAAGTCGTGGACACACTGCATATTTTCGGCGGTCGCGTTGAATATAAGGCAATGAAAGACGGCTATTCGATGATGATGTCGAAAGCCCCGAAATTTTACGAAAAAGGATTCCGAATGTCCAAAGGAATGGTCGGATATAATAAGACGCACGGTTTTCACCACTTGGCGGCATTGCTCTGCCTAACCAAGCTGTATAGGCGGATCAACGCGTTCAAGCCCGACGTTATTTACTGCACGCATTTCGTTCCCGCGGTCGCAATCAGCGATCTGCGCCTCGTCTATAAAGTTCCCGCAACCGTCATTATGTCCGAACTCGATTACTATAACACGCCCTTTTTCGAGGCGGCGACGGGCGTCGATTATTTTACGCTTTCCGATCAAAGCATGATCTGGGAGAATTTGAAGAACGGGTTTAAAAAAGAGCAAATGATCGTAACGGGGATCCCCGTCGATCCGAAGTTTTCCGGTCCGATCGAGAAAAGCGCGGCAAGGGAAAAGCTCGGCTTGGATCAGGATCTCTTTACCGTCTTGGTTATGTTCGGCGGCGGCGAATGGTCGGGGATCGTCGGCTTATATGAGAATTTGATCCGCACCGCCAAACAAAAGATGCAGATCATCGTGATCAACGGGCGCAATAAGGAGTCCTTCGATACGATCGCCGCGATGCAGTGCCCCGACCATATCAAACTCGTGAACGTCGGGTTTGTCGATAACGTCTACGATTATATGTTTGCGAGCGACGTTGCCGTTACCAAAGCGGGCGGACTCAGCACGACGGAGATGATCGCGGCGGGGCTTCCCTTAATCATTTACGATAAGGTCTACGCGCAGGAAAAGGAAAACTTGCGGTTTTTGCTAACGAAAGGGTTCGCGGTCGTGTTTTCGAAACCGAGCGAACTCGCGGATCGAATCGAAGACGTCCGCGCGAATTACGACGCGTATCGAAAGAACCTGCAAGAATGCAAACAAAACGCAACGGAAGAGATCTATTCCTTGATCGCAAACGCGCCTGCCGCGGTCTACGATCAAACGTATATCGATTCGATCAATTACAAAACGGTGAAATATAAGGTCAAATTGGCGCTGGAAAAGGTTTTGCTTGACCAAATCAATCGATCCTTGAATGACGAATAAAAAGCGGAATGCAGCCGGTTGCACGAAACTCTCTTGCGCAACCGTGCGTTCCTATTTTTTTAAAACGGGAACGTCCGCGGTAACAATCAGCGGGTTTTTCAAATAAAAAACAATCAAAAAACTCGGACGAAAAGCTCGTCCGAGTTTTTATATCTATTTGAGAAAAAGATTTGAGAAAGCTTTAACGCAAAGCGCAAAAGGCGGAGAAGGGTTGCAGGTGCGAGGCGCATCGAGCGAAGAAGGTTAAGCGTACTTTTGTACGTGACGCCTTCGCCGCGATGATCGGAAACGAAGCAAATGCGCCCTTATACGGCTTTTGCTTAATACGCTTTTGCGAAGTAAATCACCTTGCCGTCCGTCGTGCCGTCCTCTTTTAAGAGGTTCTTGCCACAGCAGACGCACCTTTTGCCGACGGGGGTTTGGTCGAAGGGCATAACGCGGGTCGAGGCGCCGGTCAGTTCTTTGACCTTGTCCTCGCAAGCGCGGTCGCCGCACCACATCGCCTTTACGAAGTTGCCGCTGTTGACCGCGGCGGTGAGTCCGTCCATATCGTCCGCGATCACGATATGCGCGTCGCGGAAGGCTCTCGCTTTTTCGAGCATATTCTTTTGGATCACGTTAAGAAGCGCGGGGATCTCGGAAGAAAGGTCTTCGAGCTTGATCTGCGTCTTACTGAAATCATCGCGACGGGCAACGGTAACGACGCCGTTTTCAAGGTCGCGCGGGCCGACTTCGATGCGGAGCGGCACGCCTTTCATTTCCCATTCGTTGAACTTCCAGCCCGTGCTTTGGTCGCGCCTGTCGATCTCCACGCGGACGCCCGCGTTTTCGAGCGCTTCTTTGATCTCGTCCGCCTTTTCGTTGACGCCGCCTTTGTGCGCGGCGATCGGAATGATGATCGCTTGGATCGGAGCGACTTTCGGCGGCAGGGCAAGGCCGCGGTTGTCGCCGTGCGCCATGATCAAAGCGCCGATCATGCGGGTCGAGGTGCCCCAGCTCGTTTGATAGACGTATTTAAGGTCGCCTTCCTTCGAGGAAAATTTGATATTGAAAGGTTTGCTGAAATTGTCGCCGAAATAGTGGCTCGTGCCCGCTTGCAGGCTCTTGCCGTCCAGCATCATTGCTTCCATGCCGTAGGTCGCTTGCGCGCCCGCGAATTTTTCTTTCTCGGACTTTCTGCCGACGAGGACGGGGATCGCGAGGACGTTTTCCGCGAATTCGCGATAGACTTCGAGCATTTTCAAGGTTTCTTCCTGCGCCTCTTCGGGCGTTTCGTGAACGGTGTGACCTTCCTGCCACAGGAATTCGGACGTCCGGAGGAAGGGGCGGGTCGTCTTTTCCCAGCGGACGACATTTGCCCATTGGTTGATCAAAATCGGCAGATCGCGCCAGCTCTTGACCCATTTCGAATAGCTGTCGCAAATGATCGTTTCCGAGGTCGGGCGGACGACGAGTTTCTCGGGAAGCTCTTCGTTTCCGACGTGCGTTACGAGCGCGACTTCGGGCGCAAAGCCTTCGACGTGCTCCGCTTCTTTTACGAGGTAGCTATACGGGATAAACATCGGGAAATAGGCGTTTTTGTGCCCGGTCTTTTTGAAACGGACGTTGAGTTCCGCTTGGATGTTCTCCCAAATCTCGTAGGCGTACGGGCGGATGATCATCGTGCCTTTGACGGGGCCGTAATCGACGAGCTCGGTCTTCAGAATCACGTCGGTATACCACCGCGCGAAGTCCACGTTCATATCGGTTATTTCTTTAACGAATTGTTCTTGCTTTTGCATGGTTCACTCCAAGAAAATGAATTCACATTTATTATAGTAAATAGCCCTCTCGAAAGCAAAGGTTTTTACCCTGTTTCGCTAATTTCCCCGAGAAAATCGGGTGATTAAAGTGCGGGCGGCAAGCGTTTTCGCCTTTTTATCAGCGTCCGCCTTTTTCTCGTAGACCGAAAACAGGGTGCTTCCGCTGCCGGTCATACCCGTCAAAAGGGCTTTGTCGTCCGCAAGGGAATCAAGAAGCGGCGCGATCTCGCCGTTCAATTCGATCGCGGCGGGCAGGAGATCGTTCGCGTAAAAGGCTTGGGCGTTTTCGCCGCGCGAAAGGGCGCCGTACAGCGAAGGAATATCCGCTCTTTTCTTTTCGTAACCGTCGGACAAGCGAAACGCGTCTTTCGTCAAAACGCCTTCTTCGGGGAAGCACAAGAGGACGAAATGATCGGGGAGCGGAAAAAGCGGCTCGATGATCTCGCCCATTCCGCGCGCGATCGCCGTGCCTTTGGTCATCTGAAACGCGATATCGCCGAACAGGGGCGCCGCGATCTCTTTGACGCGATCGAGAGGGAGATTAAAAAGTCTCGCCGCGGCAAGCGCCACCGCCGCCGCGTCCGCAGAACTGCCGCCGAGGCCGCCTCCGATCGGGATCTTTTTTCGGACGCGAATTTCCGCGCCGCCGAAATGGAATTCGTCTTGCAGTTTTTTCAAAACGACGAGAGAATGATCCCCCTCGAATTCGGAAACGAGAAGACCGTCTTCGCGCGGAGAAAGAAAGACCTCGTCGTAAAGGTCGATCGTTTGATCGAGCATCTCGATCTCGTGATACGCGCCTTTTGCGCCGAGGATATGGAGAGAAAGATTGAGTTTGGCGAACGCCTTTTCGAAAACGCTATCGGACATATTTGTCGAAGCGGAACGAATAACCGCCCGCGTTTTGTTTCTCGCCTTCGATCAAAGAAAAATCTTGCGGGATCGCGGGGAAAGAAGCGTCCCCCTCGTCCGAGGCGAAGACGCGCGTTATATACAAGGCTTTGCAATAGGGAAGAAACAGCGCGTAGATCTCGCCGCCCCCGATCACGAAAACCTCTTCTTCGGGGATCGAGCGGGAAGAAAGGATCTTGAAAACGTCCTCGGGCGTGCGCGCAAGGATCGCCGATCGGCTTTCCGCTTCTTCTTCGGTCATGTTGCGCGAAAGCACGATATTCGTCCTGCCTTTGAGCCCCTTTCCGCCGGGAAGGGAAAGCAGGGTCTTTCTGCCCATCACGAGCGTTTTACCTCTCGTTACGGACGCAAAATACAGCATATCTTCGCGGATCGAATACAGAAGATCCCCGTTTTTGCCGATAAATCCCTTTTCGTTGACTGCCGCGATCGCGTTCATACCGCCACCGGGATCTTTTTGCCGAGCTTGTGATACTCGTAATTCTCCAAAGAGAAACTGTCTACCGTGAAATCGTAAAAATTCGTGATCGACTTATCCATAATAAGGCGCGGCGCGGGAAGCGGCTGTTTGGCGATGACTTCCTTGATCATATCGATATGGCGGTCGTAAATATGCGCGTCCGCAATCACGTGCACGAATTCGCCGACTTCGAGCCCGCTGACCTGCGCGAACATATGAACCAAAAGCGCGTACTGCACGACGTTCCAGTTGTTCGCGGTCAAGAAGTCCTGCGAGCGCTGATTCAGAATCGCGTTCAGCTTCCCGTTCGAAACGTTGAACGTGACCGAGTAAGCGCAGGGGTAAAGGTGCATTTCGGAAAGGTCGGCGTGCACGTAAATATTGCTCATAATGCGGCGGGAAGCGGGGTTATTTTTGAGGTCGAACAAAATGCGGTCGACTTGGTCGAATTCGCCCTCTTTGTATTTGTGCTTGACGCCGAGTTGGTAGCCGTACGCCTTGCCGATCGAGCCCGTTTCGTCCGCCCAAGCGTCCCAAATATGCGAATTCAGATCGTGGACGTTATTGCTCTTTTTCTGCCAGATCCAAAGGATCTCGTCGAGCGCGGCGCGAAAATTCGTGTAGCGCAGGGTCGTGATCGGGAATTCTTTCGAGAGGTCGTAACGATTAACGATGCAAAACTTTTTGATCGTGTGCGCGGGCGTGCCGTCATCCCAATGCGGGCGGACGACCATATCCGCGTCGCTGACGCCGTTTGCCAAAATGTCTTTTACGTTTTGAATAAAAATTTCGTCGGCTAAACTCATTTGGTTCTCCTTTTCGCCGTTCGGCGTTTTATGATTCTTCGGATTCGATTTCGGCGCAAGTCACGGTGATCGTTATGTTTTTCGCCGATTGGGTCGGATGGACGATCAGCGCCGCGGCGTCGATAATCTCGTATTCGTCATAGCGGAAAGAGGCGGCTTCGTAGATGCCGAACCTTCCGAACACGAAATAAGTCGAAGAGAACGCGCCGTCGGTTACGTCGAACGTGCGGATCTCGTTTTCATCCCCGACGATCGAAACGCTCTCGGCGTGTTGCAGGTCGGCGCCGATCGTGTTTAACAGGGTGTTTAAGTGGTAACCGGAATAGAACGCAGTCACGCCGCCGACCGAAATCGCGTAATAGGAAGGATTGAAAGTGTCGGCGAGATCAAACGTCTTCGTGATCTCGGTTTTATCGGCGCGAACCTGTTTGAAGGTCACGGAAAGGGGAAGCGGCGTCGGCGCGATCGAGGAACGGCGCAAAACGGGGTTCGTTTCGCCCATTTCCCAAATCTTTTCGAAATCCAAAGCGGACGACTCGCCCACCATATATTTTTGCGTGTCTTTGAGCTCTTCGTCCGTCAAAGGATAGGCGGTGTGCCCGGTTCCGAGCTTCGCTCTCGTGCCGGAGATCGCGGGGATCGAAGCGCTGTAAAAGAGGTTAAAGATCGGCGTGCTGTTGATGCCGGAAGAGCCTGCGGTGTTTCCGAAAACGCCTGAACTGATCGAAGATTCCGCCGTTCCGTCGCGCGTTGTGGAAGCGGAAGCGGAGCCGATCGCAAGGCAGGAGGCGATCCGATCGGAGCCCGCAACGGAGCCGATCAAAACGCCGCAGCGCGCGGTCGCCGTGCTCGTTTGCGAAGTCAGGTTATAGCCGGTCGCGCTTGCGGTCACGGTCGCTTTGGACAAGCAGTTCGTCATCACGAAACGGGGCGTCGCGTTCGTTGCGTAGCCGAGAAGCCCGCCCGCGAAAACGCAGGAATATTGCGCGTAAAGCGTTCCTTCGAAAGAAACTTTGAAGAGTTTGCCCGAAGCCGTTTGCCCGATGGCGCCGCCGACGTACATATTGACGGAACCCGTCGTGGAAATGCCTTCGAGAATGTTGATCGAGCCGGTTACGCGGCAATTGTCGAATTCGGATGCGTTCGCGTAGCCGCAGAGCAAACCGACGTTGATCGCGTTGCCTTTCACGTTCGAATCCTTGTCGAAAACGAGGCTTGCGTTCTCGATCGTCAGATTTTTAACGACCGCGTTTTTGATCGAGCCGAAAAACCCGACTTTCGCGTCCGTGTTGCAAGTCTTTAAAGAAAGCCCTTTGATTGCGAAGCCGTTTCCGTCGAAAACGCCGAGGAAGGGCGACGTCGTGGACCCGATCGGTTCCCAAGATACGCCCGTCAGATCGATGTCGTTCGTCATAGCGTAATGCAACGGGGCGGAAACCTTCGTTTCGCCGAATTCCACGGTCAAAGCGCCCGCGCCGATCGTTTTCAGTTCGTCCACGCCCGAGATTAAGATGGGGTCCGCATAACTGCCCTTTCCGAGATGATAGGCGATTTTTTCGGAAACGGCGACGATCTTTCTGGATTTATTGTGCGCGGTGACCGAATACAGATAGTCGCCGATCGCGGTTTGCGGGCAAGCGTAAGTATTATCCATCGTGCAAACGGAATACCCCGTTCCGTCGGGGAACACGCAGTTTACGGTGTAATACGAGGCGCTTGTGACCTTTCCCCAAGAAAGGGTCGCGCCGTTAAAGGAAAGAGAAAAAGAAGGAGCGGCGCTTTCTTTGCACGAGAAAAGGCAAAAGAGGAAAGCGACGCAAAGGATCAAAATGGGGAGCAAGGTTTTCAGTTTACGCATAGGCAGGATTCCGAAATATATTATTGAAATAATTATATATAATTACGCGTGCGAAGTCAATATAATTCGCAAACGCGGCGCGGAAGGCTTCGGTTTGTTTTTAGGAGGCGCAAAAAGAAGGAGGGGCTTGTTCTATTTTCGAAAAGCCGCGCGTATCATTTAGCATAAAACTTCGGGAGGGGAATTATGGAAATCGAATATAAAGACGTATCGTTCGGCGTAAGCAAGGTTTATGAGGATCAATTCGCGGTGCAAACGCGCGTGGACGCGTCGGAGCGCGGTGGCGTTTCGAAGGCGCTTTCGGTCGAGGCGGAAGCCAAAGTCACGGGCGTGGAATTGCTCCCGGGGGAGGCCAAGATCAGCGGAAAGGTCAATTACAGGCTTTTGTATCTCGACGGGCAGGAGAAACTTTGCGGGCTGGACTATTTTAAGGATTTCGAGTATGATCTGATGGGCGAGGAGATCCGCGCGAACGACCGCTGTGAACTCGATCTTTCCGTGATCGAGGCGTCGAGCGGCGTAGAAGGTGACGGACTGATTTTGTCGTCCGTCGTTTGCGCCTATCTTCGATCGTTCGGCGAAAAGGAAGAAAGAGCGGTCGCCGCAGTCAAAGGCGGAGAAGTGAAAGAAGAAACGAAGCCGACGCAGCGACTTGAAACGAAGAGGGTCGCTTCGATCGAACTCGAAAAAGAGGAAGAAGCGGGAACGAACGTCAAAAAGATCGTCCTGTTCGACGCGACGGCGGCGGTCAAAAATGCTGAAATTACGGGCGGAACCGCTCAAATCTCGGGCGAAGCGAAAGCGAACGTCGTGTACGTGACCGAGGACGGCGACGCCGAAGAGCGCTCGTTTTCTTTCCCGTTCGAAAGAGAGGAAGCGATTTCCGCAGACAAGGCGTGCTTCGATCTTTCCGTAATGAACGCTCGCGTCGTTTTGTCCGGAGATGACGAAAACGCAACGATCGGGATCGAGATCGTTCTTTCGCTTGCAGTATCGGAATTTGCGGACGGAGAAGTTACGGTTTTGACGGACGTCTTTTCTTCGGAAAGCGAAACGACCGAAACGCGGACGGAAGTGGGAACCGAGCCCTTCCTCGCACAAAAGTTCTTTATCGCTCCGTTTTCGGGCGCGATCGAGGCGGAAAACGTGCGGCACATTTTGAGCGTTCGCCCGGGCGGCGTCGCGGTTGCGAACGTGGCGACGTCGGAAAACGGCGTCAAAGTCGAAGGCGTTGCGTCCTTTACGGCGGTTTACGAAACGGAAGAAGGTTACGCATCCGCGGAACGCGAACTTCCTTTTTCCTTTGAATTGCCCTTTATCGGCGCCGAGAACGGAATGTCGGCGGAAGCATTCGTTCGAATTTTGTCCGTATCCCACGCGATCGCGGCGGGCGGGGTAAGAGTAAACGCGGAAGCAAGCGTTTCGATCTCGATTTTCGGAAAAGAAAATATCTCGTTTCTTTCGGATATTACGGAAGGAGATGCGCGGGAAGAATCGGAAGCGGGCGTAACCGTATATTTCGCGAATGTTGGAGAAGATATTTGGTCGATCGCGAAAGCGATGCAATGCGCTCCGAGCCTTCTTTTAAAGACGAATCCTTTCTTGGCGTCGCCGCTTGAAGAGGCGAAGAAAGTCCTTTTGTTTCGCGGGAAATGATAAAAAACCCCATTTTTCCGTATAAATCAAGAAAAATAAGGAGCGTTTTCGTATCGAAAACGTTCCTTTTCGTTTATCGGGGAATTCTATGAGAAGGTGACAAATAGAATATTCTATTTATGGAATAATTCTGCGATCCAACTGCGGTAGCGAATCTCCTCTTTTCCCGTTTCTTTCGCCGCTACAAAGCATAGGGGCGGAAATGCCACGCACCACCAATTGTTGCCTTCGCCGCTTCCGAGTTCGACGATGACGGCGTCGTAAACGCCGCTTTCGAGCGTCAAATCGCCGTACGTTCTCGTCGGGAAGTTTTCTTTCGTCAGTTTGACGTTTGCGGTATAGGAATAGCCGCAACTCAATAAGGTGTCGTCCGCGATCTTTTTGATCTCGTTTCTTTTTTTCTGCATAAGCGCCCACATTTCCTCTTTGTTTTTTACGGATACGGAGAGCGGCGCGAGATACTGAATGATCCCGTCGCGGACGGCGAGTTTGACCGTTTGGTCGGCTTCGGAATTCGAATTCGCGCGCACGTGGATCCGAATATAATCTTCTTTTTTAGCGGAATTTTCCGAGCAAGACGTCAAAAGCAGGGTGCCGATTGCGGCGAAAAGAATCAAGCAAATAAAAATCAATATGTAGCGTTTCATATTGAAAGTATGCGCCGCGATTTTTTCTTTTAAACGGGATAAATCGAAAAATCTTTTCCATACTAACGGCAAATTCGAAAAGAGGTTTTTATGAAAAAGATCGCGATCATTTTTCTTTGTATCAGCGTTTTCGCGCTCGTTTGCATTCCCTTTATCGCGGATAAAAACGCGGAAGCGGAGGTTTTGAAAAGCGGTTCGTCCGGTACCCTTGTGAAAACCGTGCAGACGAAACTCAAAAATTGGGGGTACTATACGGGCGCGGTCGATGGGATCTTCGGACCGAAGACCGTTGCCGCCGTTAAGTATTTTCAGCGCGTAAACGGCTTAACGCAGGACGGCGTCGTCGGGCAAAAGACCGCCGCGGCAATGGGGATCAGCCTATCATCTTCGTCGTCTTCGAGCGCAGGGGGGTCCTATTCGTCTTCGGATTCCTATCTGCTCGCAAAATGTATTTACGCCGAAGCGCGCGGCGAACCGTACACGGGGCAGGTCGCGGTCGGCGCAGTGATCTTGAACCGCGTTCGATCGTCTAAGTTTCCGAACAGCATTTCGGGCGTGATCTATCAACCCTACGCCTTTACCTGCGTGGCGGACGGACAGATCAATCTGACGCCGGACGCGAATGCGAAAAAAGCGGCTCAGGACGCTTTAAACGGATGGGATCCGACGAACGGTTGCTTGTACTATTACAACCCGGCGACTGCCACGAGCAGTTGGATCTGGTCGCGCCCTGTGATGCTTTCGATCGGTAAACACAATTTCGCGCTTTGAAAGGAGGGAATATGTCAGACAGAACGATACAAAAAAGAAACCGTACGTTGAAACCGCGCGATATCGTCGCGATCGCAGTCATCGTCCTTTTGACGGCGGCAGCCGTCCTGTTCGCTTCGCTTTTCGTTTGGTCGAGATCCAAAGCGCAGGCGGAGAACGCGCGATACAGAACGACGATGGAAAACGTCTATCGGAAGAGTTATTATTCGCTTGTTTACAATACGGACGCGCTCGAAACGGCGGTTTCCAAACTCGCGGTCGCGCGGTCCAAATCGTTACGGCAGGAATACTTGTCCGATATGACCGCTTATGCGACGGCAGCCGCGGAAAATCTGGCGAATTTAACAGAGGAAAGTGCGGATAATTCCGACATTTTGAAGTTTATCAATCAGACGGGAGATTTCGCAAAGTATCTCGACGATAAGCTCAACAAGGGTGGCGATCTGACCGAAAAGGATCGCGAAACGATCGGAGAGATCGGCGCCGTCGTCCGCGCGGTCAAGACGGAACTTCAAAAGGTTTCGGGGGAAGTGGAAAAGGACGGGTTTTCCTTTTTGCGGACGATCGAAAGCGGGGATCCGAAATTCTCGGAAACGGTTCGCTCGTTCGAGAATGAAAAGATCGATTATCCTTCGATGATCTACGACGGACCGTTCAGCGATTCGATGACCGAAAGGACGGCGAAAGGGCTTTTGGGGAAAGAGGTGAACGAAGAAGAGGCGTTGCGTCGCGTTTCCGATCTTTTGGATGACGTAAAAATCTCCGAAATATCAGTGAAAGATGGGAATAAAAACGTTTTCGAAACCTTTGATTTCGAGCTCGAAACTTCGCGCGGAAAGTGTTACGTTACACTTGCGAAAAAAGGAGCTTTTCCCGTTTCGATCTCCTTTGCGGAGGCAAGCGCCGGCGCGCTTTCTCTGACGGCGAAAGAAGCGGAACGAGCGGCGGAAACCTACGCCGAAAAGATCGGGCTTTCTTCGATGAAAGCGGTATGGGCGAGCCTTTACGATAACGTGTATTACGTTAACCTTGCCTACTTCGAAAACGGCGCGATCATTTATCCCGATTTGGTAAAAATAAAGGTAAACGGCGAAACGGGCGAGATCTGCGGAATGGAGAGCCTGAATTATATTTTCAACCATACCGAGCGCCCCGTTTTCGGGAGCGTGATGCCGCCTTCCGAAGCCACGCTTTCCGTCAACGAAGATCTTTCGGTCGAAAGCGTCCGTCTTGCCGTCGTGCCGACGAAAGGGGGCGGTGAAACGCTTGTCTACGAGATCTACGGAACAAAGGGAGAAGAAAAATACTTCGTGTACGTCGGCGCGGAATCGGGCGACGAACTCAAAATCATGCGCGTTCTCGACGGAGAAAGAGGATTGCTCTTGCAGTAATAAGGAAAATAAAATATAAGAAAGTAAAAGAAGAAATCGGGTTTACCCGATTTTTTTTTAAGCGTTTCGAAAAAATTTCGCGTTTTGTCTTGACAGATCTCCGAGATGGGTTTACAATACAAACAGTTGAACAGATATTCAACCGTTCAACCGTGGAGGAACTATGAAAGAGATTGAAAAGAATGCGGAAGTTTGCGAATCGGACGTCGTTCATGAGAGCGTCGTGGCTTCGGTGCGCGCCGCTTTGCCGGACGAGGATACGCTCGCGGACGTAGCCGAGCTCTTCAAAGTGTTCGGCGACAGCACGAGGACGCGCATTTTGTCCGCCTTGTTCGAGGCGGAGCTTTGCGTGTGCGATATCGCGAGTTTACTCGGAATGACCAAATCCGCCGTTTCGCATCAGTTGCGCATCCTTCGCCAAACCAAAGTTGTGAAGAATCGCAAACAGGGAAAGGAAGTCTATTATTCTTTGGACGACGATCATATTTCCCGTATTTACAAAATGGCTCTCGAGCATCTTGCCGAGGACAGATAGGAGGCTCATATGAAAAAGACGTATAAACTCACCGATTTATGTTGCGCGAACTGCGCCGCCGAGATCGAACGCGACGTTCGGAAAGCGAAAGGCGTTTCGGGCGCCACCGTAAATTTCATCTCGCAAAAACTGTTTCTCGAAATCGAGGATAGCGCGGACGCCCGAGAGGTCGTCAAAAAGGTTGAAAAACTCGTGCGCCGCGTCGAACCCGATTGCGATATGATCGAGGTGTTTTGATCCTATGAAGCGAGAAAGGAAAGCGCTGATCCGCATCCTTGCGGCGCTTGCGATTTTTCTCGTTGCGATGATCGCCTTTTACCTTACGCCCCTCAAAACTTTCCGAGAGAGCGGGGCGAGGTGGTATTTCGGCGATTATCGTTTTTATTTATATATACTGCCTTTCCTCGCCGCCTATGCGATCGTCGGATACGACGTGATCTATAAAGCGGCGCGCGGATTGGTGCGCGGAAGGCTTTTGGATGAAAATTTTTTGATGGTCGTCGCCACTTTCGGCGCGATCGCCCTTCTCGATCTGCCCGAAGCTTGCGGCGTTATGCTCTTTTATCAGATCGGAGAACTGTTTCAGCGTTATGCCGTCGGAAAATCCCGCCGCTCGATCGCCGCTTTAATGGACATTCGCCCGGAAACGGCGCGCGTGTTCCGCGGAGGCGAAGAAATTATCGTTGCGCCCGAAGAAGTCGCGCTCGGCGAGATCGTGATCCTGCGAGCGGGCGAACGCGTTCCCGTGGACGGCGTCGTGCAGGAAGGGCAGGGATCCTTTGACGTTTCATCGTTGACGGGCGAATCGTTGCCCTGCGCGTTTGCGGCGGGGGATGAAGCGCTGAGCGGCGCGATCAATCTCGAAGGAGAGATCAAGATCCGCGCGGCGAAAACCTATAAAGAGTCTACGGTCGCCAAGATCCTCGATCTCGTGGAAAACGCGGCGACGCGCAAGGCGAAAACGGAGAATTTCATCACGAAATTCGCGCGCTATTATACGCCGATCGTCGTCGGAACCGCGCTCCTGCTCGGCGTGATCCCGCCGATCTTTCTCGGGCATTGGGGCGATTGGATCCATCGCGCTCTGACCTTCCTCGTCGTGTCCTGCCCCTGCGCGCTTGTGATCTCGGTTCCGCTCTCGTTTTTCGGCGGGATCGGCGGCGCTTCCAAGCGCGGCGTTTTGATCAAAGGCGGGGGTGCGTTGGAACGCCTCGCCGAGGCGGATATCTTTTTGTTTGACAAGACCGGCACGATCACGAA
>DBVY01000058.1:6795-17729 GCA_002308575.1 Christensenella sp. UBA1252 | reverse complement strand
CTCGTTCCGAGCCGCGTGCATCACGGCGAGTTTTACGCGCTTCCGCAATCCCCGCAGATCTATAAACAGCTTTTGATGATCGCGGGCTTCGATCGCTATTATCAGATCGCGAAGTGCTTCCGCGACGAGGATCTTCGCGCGAACCGTCAACCCGAATTCACGCAGATCGATATGGAAATGAGCTACGCCGATTGCGAGGACGTAATGGGCGTCGCCGAAGGTTTGATCCGCAAGGTGTTTTCGGATTTGATCGGCGTTAAAATGCCCGAGAAACTCCGCCGTATGCCGTATAGCGAAGCAATGGATCGTTTCGGTTCGGATAAGCCGGATACCCGTTTCGGGCTTGAACTCCAAGACCTTTCCGATCTCGTAAAAGGTTGCGGTTTTTCCGTGTTTGAAAACGCGGTCGCCGCGGGCAACAAAGTTAAATGTATCAACGCGAAAGGGCTTGCCGCGAAGTTTACTCGCAAGGAGATCGATAAACTCGGAGAATTCGTAAAGGATTACGGCGCGAAAGGTCTTGCTTGGGCGGCAATCAAAGAAGAAGGCGTAACCTCGACGTTTGCGAAATTCTTAAAAGAAGGCGCAATGGACGAGATCTTCCGCGCGACGCAAGCGGAAAAGGGCGATATCCTTTTCTTTGTCGCGGACACCTATGCGGTCTGCTCCGCGTCGCTCGGCGCGCTTCGTTTGAAGATCGCGAAGGATTGCGGTTTGATCCCCGAAAATTCCTTCGACTTCCTGTGGGTGACCGAATTCCCGCTTCTCGAATACAGCGAGGAAGAAAAGCGTTACGTTGCGATCCATCACCCGTTTACCGCGGCGATGGACGAAGATCTCCCGCTTTTGGATACCGATCCTTTGAAGGTCAGAAGCAAGGCGTACGACCTCGTGATCAACGGCGAGGAAGCGGGCGGCGGCTCAATCAGAATCCATACGCCCGAAATGCAGAGCAAGATTTTTAATTTGCTCGGCTTTACGGATGAAGACATCGTAAACCGTTTCGGATTTTTCGTCGAAGCGTTCCGTTACGGTGCGCCTCCGCACGGCGGTCTTGCCTTCGGCTTGGATAGGCTCGTTATGCTACTGACCGGCGCGGAAAGCATCAAGGACGTCATCGCGTTCCCGAAGATGCAAAACGCCTGCTGTTTGATGAGTGACGCACCGTCGCCCGTCGAAGAAAAGCAACTGACCGATCTCGCGATCGCGATCGCAAAAGAATAAAAATGTACGAGGTTGGGCTCGTCGAGAGCGTAAACGAAAAGAGAGGCACGGCGAAAGTCGTCTTCGATCGTCGCTCCGCCTGCGATAAATGCAAGATGTGTTTGGTCGCGAACGGGGATAAGATGAAGGTCTACGTCGAGGTCAAAAACGCGTTGAACGCAAAACCCGGGGATCGGGTCGGCGTCCAAATGAACGACGCGTTCGTGCTTCGCGCGGCGTTTATCGTCTATATCATTCCCGTTATTTTAATCGGCGCGGGGCTTGCGATCTTTCGAAAGTTTTCGGATTTGATCCTGCTCGGCGTCGTTGCGGTCGCGCTTCTCCTCGGCGTCGCGATCGGCGTAACGATCGATCGTTCGATCCGTAAAAAGGGAACGTTTGCGCCGAAAATGGTCGCAATCATCGACCAAGAGGACAATGCGCCGCCCATTTCGCAAGAGGAAAACGAGGAAGGCGAAACGGATAAAACCGAAGAATAACCCGCGCTGACGCGGTCGAAACTTATAAAAAAGGAGAAAACGATGAAAGTTGTAAATCAAAGCAATATCAACGAGATCAAAAACGCGCCTGTCGCCGTCCTTGATTTTTGGGCGACTTGGTGTGGCCCTTGCAGAATGCTTTCGCCCGTCGTCGAAGAACTTTCGGACGCGTACGAAGGAAAGGTCGAATTCGGCTCGGTCAACGTGGACGACGAAGAAGCTCTCGCCGTTTCTTACGGAATCTCCGTGATTCCGACTTTGATCTTTATGAAAAAGGGCGAGATCGTCAAAAAGACGGTCGGCGTGCGCCCGAAAGACGAACTCGAAAAGATCTTGGAAGATCTTATCAAGTAAAGAAAGGAATGCGTTTCGCTTCTTTCGGGGGGAGAGAGGCGGCGCGCATAAAACGTTGATCCGCCCGAAATAAAAACAAAAGGAGAAAACCATGATCGATTTAACCACTGTCAAGAAGCAAGACGAAGCCGTGTTCGGCGCGATGGAGCGCGAACTCAACCGTCAAAGACAAAACATTGAGCTGATCGCCAGCGAAAACATCGTTTCGCCCGCGGTTATGGCGGCGATGGGCAGCCATCTGACGAATAAATACGCGGAAGGGTATCCCGGCAAGCGCTATTACGGCGGCTGCCAATTCGTGGACGAGGTCGAAACCCTCGCGATCGAGCGCGTAAAGGAGCTTTTCGGCGCGTCTTACGCAAACGTACAACCGCATAGCGGCGCGAATGCGAACCTCGCCGTTTATTTCGCTCTTTTGGACGTCGGCGATACCATTCTCGGAATGAACCTCGCGCACGGCGGTCACCTGACCCACGGTTCGCCCGTCAATCTGTCGGGTAAAAACTACAAGATCGTTCCGTACGGCGTGAAAAAGGAAACGGGTAGAATCGATTATGACGAGCTTCGCCGCATTGCGAACGAATGCAAGCCCAAACTCATCGTCGCGGGCGCTTCCGCCTATCCGCGCGCGATCGATTTCAAAACGTTCAGAGAGATCGCGGACGAAGTCGGCGCCTACCTGATGGTCGATATGGCGCATATCGCAGGACTCGTTTCTGCAGGGGAGCACGACAACCCGGTAAAATATGCGGACGTCGTTACGACGACGACCCACAAGACGCTTCGCGGACCGCGTGGCGGCGTTATTTTGACAAACAACGAAGAGATCGCAAAGAAGATCGACAAAGCGATCTTCCCGGGCACCCAAGGCGGCCCGTTGATGCACGTGATCGCGGCGAAAGCCGTTGCGTTCGGCGAGGCGTTGACCCCCGCTTTCAAAGCCTATCAACACCAAATCGTTTTGAATGCGAAAGCGATGAGCGAGCGTTTCATCGAGCGAGGCGTCGATCTCGTTTCGGGCGGCACGGATAACCACTTGATGCTTCTCGACCTTACGAGCAAAAATATGACGGGCAAAGAGTTGGAATATCTTTTGGACGAAGCGCACGTGACCGTCAATAAGAACGCGATCCCGTTCGACACCCAAAAACCGTTCGTAACGAGCGGCGTCCGTATCGGAACCCCCGCAATCACCGCGCGCGGTATGAAAGAAAAGGACGCGGCGTACATAGCGGATCTGATCACGGATATCATCGAGAACCGCGAAGCGGCGGTCGAGAGAGTCAAGAAAGCGGTTATCGAACTTTGCAAAAAATTCCCGCTTTACGAAAACGATATCCTTTAATATTTTTGCTTGTAATTATCGGATAATTCAGCAGTTTTATGAATAATGGAATTTATTTCGATCATGCGGCGACAACCTTTCTCGACGAGCGTGTGCTCGCCGAAATGTTGCCGTATTTTCAAAGTAAATTCGGCAATGCGAGCAGTCGCCATGCGTTCGGGCGGGAAGCCGTCGCTGCGGTGGACGAAGCGCGCGTAAAAATCGCGACCGCCCTCGGAGCGAAAGAGAATGAGATCTATTTTACGTCGGGCGGAACGGAGTCGGATAATTGGGCGATCAAAGGCGTTTCAGACGCGGTCGGACAGGATAAAAAGCATATCGTTACGACCTCGATTGAACACCACGCGATCTTGAACACGCTTTCCGAACTCGCAAAGAAAGGTTACGAAGTAACCTACGTTCCGGTAAACCGGCAGGGCGTCGTTTCGGTTTCGGACGTTGTCGGCGCGATCCGCGAAGATACCGCGCTCGTTTCGGTCATGCTCGCGAATAACGAAGTCGGGTCGATCCAGCCCGTAAAAGAGATTGCGAAAGAAGCGAAAAAGATGGGCGTCCTCGTCCATACGGACGCGGTGCAAGCGGTCGGCGCGATCCCGGTAGACGTAAACGAACTCGGCGTCGATCTTTTGTCCGTTTCGGCTCATAAATTCAACGGACCGAAAGGGATCGGCGCTTTGTTCGTTCGAAACGGCGTTCGGATCGGGAAACTGATCACGGGCGGGGAGCAGGAGCGCTCGATGCGCGGCGGCACCTATAACGTTCCGTCGATCGTCGGTTTCGGAAAGGCGATCGAACTTGCCGTAGAGGAACTTTCCGCGCGTTCGGAAAGAGTTCGTTTTCTTCGTGATCGGTTCGTTTCGGAGATCGAAAAAGCCATTCCGTTCGTAACTGTAAACGGCGCGGAAAAAGATAAAAAACTTCCGAATAATGCGAACGTTTGCTTTGAATACGCGGACGGAGAATCCGTCCTTTTGGCACTCGATATGGCGGGGATAGCCGCCTCGCTCGGGAGCGCCTGTTCATCGGGGAGCGCCGATCCGTCGCACGTCCTTCTTGCGATGGGGCTTTCCGAAGGGAGAGCGCGTTCATCGATTCGCTTTTCATTCGGTTCGGAAAACACCGAAGAGGAAATCGAAAAAGCGGTGGACGTGCTTCGGCGCGCCGTCGAACGCCTTCGTTCGTATTCGCCCCTTTTTAAGCAAATCGAGTCGGGAAAGGGCAACGTATGACCCTTTTTTCGCCCCGTCTTTTTCGTAAAACAGATAGCAGAGGGAAATATGATTGATTTCAGCGTACTGAACGAAGCGCAACAAACGGCGGTCCGCGCCACGGAAGGCGCGGTCTTGGTGCTCGCGGGAGCCGGATCGGGTAAGACGAGGGTCTTAACCTATCGTATTGCCTATTTGATCGACGAAAAGAAGATCCCCGCCTACCGGATTTTAGCGATCACGTTTACGAATAAGGCGACGAACGAGATGAAAGAGAGGCTGGAAAAAATGCTCGGCGAGAATTCGGGCGTTTGGGTTTCCACGTTTCACTCTTTGTGTGCTCGCATTTTGCGCGGCGACGCCGAAAAACTCGGATATACCAAGAATTTTACGATTTACAGCGATCAGGATTCCGAGCGCGTTTTAAAGCGGATCATCGCGAATAAACATATCGAGATTAAGGATTTCGCGTCCAAAGTCGGTTACCATATTTCCAACGCGAAAACCCTTTGTATGTCGCCCGACGAATACCGCCGAGAATGCGGCGACTTTAACGCGGGCGTGATCTGCGACGTGTACGAGGCGTATGAGGAAGAACTCAAAGCCGCGAACGCGATGGATTACGACGATCTTCTCGTAAAAACCTATAAGCTCTTTGAGGAATTCCCCGAAGTCTTGAATAAGTACGCCGAGCGTTTTCTTTACATACATATCGACGAATATCAGGACACGAGCCGTTTGCAGTATTTAATTGCGTCCATGCTTGCGAAAAAGCACGGAAATCTTTTCGCGGTCGGCGACGAGGATCAAAGCATTTACGGTTGGCGCGGCGCCGATCTCTCGAATATTCTCGATTTCAAGAAAGATTTCCCGGAGGCGGAGATCATCAAACTCGAACAGAATTACCGCTCGACGCCGAACATCCTTCGCGCGGCGAACGCGTTGATCGAAAACAACGAAGGTCGCTTTGATAAAAAACTTTGGACGGATGCGGAAGCGGGCGTCCGCGTCGAGATCTATAACGCGGGCGACGATAGGGAAGAAGCTGAGTACGTTGTCGGGCAGATTGCCTCGCTGATCCGCAACAAAAAGCAATCCCCGAAAGAATTCGCAATCCTCGTGCGGTTGAACGCGCTTTCCCGAAAATTCGAGGAGCGGATGCGCCTCTATAACGTTCCGTATAAGGTCTACGGCGGTTTCAAGTTTTTCGACCGCAAAGAGGTCAAGGACGTGCTTGCGTACTACCGCGCGATCGTGAACCCGCGCGATAACGACGCGTTTCTTCGTATCATCAACACGCCGAAGCGCAAGATCGGCGACGCCACGATCGAAGAACTCGTGTACGTCGCTTCCGTAAACGGCGTCAACGTTTCCGACGTGCTGTTCGGCGATATGACAGCGCTCGGAATGAGCCCGAAAAACGCCCAAAAACTCAAAGTTTTTAACGATATCTATTTCAAACTTCTCTCGGAACGCGATCAAATGCCTTTGAAGGAATTCGCGCGTTTCGTCGTCGAAGAAGCGGGATTCTTTATCGAATTCGCGGGGGATAAAGAGGAAGACCTCGCTCGCCGCGAAAACGTCAACCAACTTTTGGAAGGCATCGAAGAATTCGCAAAGGATAACGAAGGCGCTTCGCTCGAAGAATACCTGCAATCCGTCGCGCTTTTGTCTGACTCGGACGATATTCAAACGGACGAATTCGTAACGATTTCCACCGTGCATTCGGTCAAAGGCTTGGAATTCGACACGGTGTTTGTAACCGGACTCGAAGAGAACGTGTTCCCGTCGCAGTCGCATAGCAAGAGCAAAGCCGAGATCGAAGAGGAAAGACGGGTTATGTACGTTGCGATGACGCGCGCAAAAAAACGCCTGTATCTGACGTCCGCAAAAGCACGCTTCATGTACGGTTCCACGCAATTCAACCCGCGCAGTCGTTTCGTGGAAGAGGTTGAAGGCAAGCTGTATCCCGATAAAAAATCGTTTGCGCCCGTTATTCGCGCGTCCTTCTCGGAATCTCCGAAAACCGAACGCGTCATACCGGACGTCAACAAGTACGTTCGCTCGGTCGTCGGCGGGAGCGCCCCGAGCAGCCGCACGGGGAACGCTCCGTTTAAACTCGGCGATAAGGTCAAGCACCCGCGCTACGGCGTCGGTCGCATCATTCAGATCAACGGCGATAACGCGAGCATCGCGTTCGACGGGCTCGGGATCAAGCAGTTCAATATGAAAGTTGCCCCTTTGGAGAAGGCTTAGGAGGGAAATATGGGTAGAATGGAAGACCTTGTAAAACTCTTGAATCAATACGCGAAAGAGTATTACGAGAAAGACGATCCGACCGTTTCCGACGCGGAGTACGACGCCCTGTACGACGAACTTTTGATGCTCGAAAAATTCAGCGGGATCGTGCTTCCCGATTCTCCGACCAAGCGCGTCGGCGGCAAAACGAACGAAGGGTTCGAGCAGGTGCGCCACAAGGAGCGCCTTTACAGTTTGGATAAATCCAAAACCGTCGAAGGGGTGATGGAATGGCTCGGCAAGATCTCGAAAGGAGAGGATCCCGTGCCCGTGACCCTCGAATATAAATACGACGGCTTGACCTTAAATCTTTCGTATGAAAACGGCGTCTTGGTGCGCGCGGCAACGCGCGGCGACGGAGTGACCGGCGAAGTCGTGACCGAGCAGGTAAAGACCATCGATAACGTTCCTTTGACGATCCCGTTTGCGGGCGAAGTGGACGTACAGGGCGAAGGATTGATGCCCTTGTCTTCCCTCGAAAAATATAACGAAACCGCGAAAATACCGCTGAAAAACGCAAGAAACGGCGTTGCGGGCGCGATCCGCAATTTGGACGTTGAAGAAACCCGCGCGCGCAAGCTTTCCTTTTTCGCGTATAACGTCGGCTATCATAAAGGGATCGAATTCAAAACGCAGAAGGAAGTCCACGATTTTTTGAAAGAGCAGGGATTCAACGTCGGGGAATATTTCAAGCTGGTATCCGATTATTCTTCGATTGAAAAACTCCTTTCTGACGCTGCCGATTCCCGCCCGCATTTGGACTTTTTGATCGACGGTATGGTCTTCAAAGCAAATGACTTCGCTTTGCGTGAAATGCTCGGATTTACCGAGAAATTTCCGAGATGGGCGCTCGCCTACAAATTCAAAGCGGAAGAGAAAACGACGCTTTTAAAAGACGTGCTTTGGCAGGTTTCCCGAACGGGTAAACTGAACCCACTCGCGCTCCTCGATCCGGTGGATATCGGCGGGGCTACGATCTCCCGCGCGACGCTTTCCAACCTCTCCGAGATCAAACGCAAAAAGATCCGCATCGGTGACCGCGTGTTCGTTCGTCGTTCCGGCGACGTGATCCCCGAGATTATGGGCGTCGCCGAAGAATTGCCGAACGCAAGAGAGGTCGAAAAGCCGAGCGTTTGTCCCGTTTGCGGCGCGCCCGTTCTCGAAAACGGTTTTTTCCTGTATTGCTCGAACAAAGAGAATTGCGCGCCGAGGATCATTTCGCAGATCGAACACTTTTGTTCGAAGGACGCGATGGATATTGACGGTCTGTCCGAAAAGACGATCGAGCAGTTTTACGAGGAATTCGGATTGAAGAGCGTGGAAGAGCTGTACGACTTAACCAAAGAGGATCTTTTGTCGCTCGAAGGATTTAAGGAGAAAAAAGCCGAAAACGTCGTACGTTCCATACAAAAAAGCAAACAAACGACGCTTGCTCGCTTTATAACCGCGCTCGGCGTTCCGGGCGTCGGAAAGAAGGCGGCGAAAGTCCTCGAAGAAACGTTCGGCTCGATCGAGAACCTCGAAAAAGCGTCGGTGGACGATCTCGTCGGCGTCGAAGATTTCGGGCTGATCACCGCGAGCAGTATCGTGGATTTCTTCCGGAATGAAGAAAACGCGAAACGGATCGAAACCCTTCTTTCCAAAGGGATCGTCTTTAAAGAGGAAGAAACGGGCGAGGGCGTTTTCTCGGGCAAAACGGTCGTGATCACGGGCGTGCTTTCTTCCTATAAGCGTTCCGCCGCGCAGGAAGAGATCAAAAAACGGGGCGGAAAGGTTTCGGATACCGTGTCCAAAGCCGTAAACCTCGTCGTTGCGGGCGAGGACGCGGGCAGCAAACTCCAAAAAGCGCAAAAACTCAATATCGAGATCATCGACGAAGCGGAATTTCTCCGTCTTCTTTCCGAATGATCGGTTTTTCATTTCTTTCGGCATTTTCTTGTTTTTTATCTTGTTCGAAGCGCGAATAATTTTCGCAATCGCTTGTATTTTTTTCTTTTGATATGATATAGTATTGTAAATAAATATGTGCGCGGGCGTTATGCCCCCGCCTTTCGGAGAGCTTATGAACAGTATGACGGGGTACGGAAAAGGGGAAGCGGAGATCAACGGCCGCTCTTTGACGGTAGAGCTCAAAAGCGTAAATCATCGCTTTTTGGATCTTTCCGTAAAATTGCCCCGCGCTTTGATCTTTGCGGAAGACGGCTTGAAAAAGCAGATCGCTTCCCGCCTTGCGCGCGGTCACGTGGACGTGTTTACGACCTATCGCGCCCCGCAGGACGAAGCGTCGCTTTCTTTGAACGAGAGCGTTGCGGAAGAGTATCTTGCGATGGGCCGCGTTTTGACCGAGAAATTCGGCGTTAAAAACGACCTTACGGCGTCTTCGCTCCTGCGCGTGCAGGGCGTTGTCGAAGAAACCCCGAAGGACGCGCCCGAAGAAGAGATCCTTTCGCTCGTTCGCGAAGCGACGGAGAGAGCGCTCGATTCCCTCGTCAAAATGCGTGAAACGGAAGGCAAGGCGATCACCGCGGATATTTTATCCAAACTTGCCGAAGTCGAGCGTTTGACGGGGCTCATTAAAGCACGCGCGCCGCTCGTTACGGAAGAGTATAAAGTCCGTTTGAAAAAGACGGTTTCGGACGCGCTTGAAGGCGCGGCGTACGACGAAACCCGTTTGTTGACCGAGATCGCTTTATTTGCGGATAAGGTTGCGATCGACGAAGAGATCGCGCGGCTGTTCGCGCATATCGAGCACTATCGCAAGATCCTTTCCACCGAGCCGTCCGCGGGCAGAAAACTCGATTTCCTGACGCAGGAATTGAACCGCGAAGCGAACACGATCGGATCCAAAGCGAGCGATTCGGAGATTCAGGAGAACGTCGTTCTTTTGAAATGCGAGATCGAAAAGATCCGCGAACAGATTCAGAATTTGGAGTAAGAAATGAAACAGGGGAAAGTGTTTGTGATCTCCGGGCCGTCCGGCGTCGGAAAAGGAACGGTTTGCCGCCTCTTGATGGAGAAGTATCCCTTTCTTGCGGGAACGACGGTTTCGGTAACGACGAGAAGCCCGCGCCCGGGCGAGGTCGACGGCGTGCACTATTATTTCCGGAGCGAGGAAGCTTTTGACGAAATGGTCAAGCAAGGCTTGTTCCTCGAAACGGTGGATAAGTTTACGTACCGCTACGGAACGCTGTTTTCCGAAGTCGAAAGGATCCTTGCGGAAGGGAAAAACGTGATCCTCGAAATCGAGATGAAAGGGGGAAAGAACGTAAAAGCGCGTATCCCCGAAGCCGTTTTGATCTTTATCCTGCCGCCTTCGCTCGAAGCCTTAACCGAGCGCATCGTAGGAAGGGGAAGTGAAACGGAAGAAGAGATCCGTCGTCGTCAGTCTGAAGTCGAAGAGGAGTTCGACCAAGCGGACGGCTACGAATACTTCGTCGTAAACGACGTTTTGGAAGACGCCGTCGAAAAAGTAAAAAGCATTATTCTCGCGGAAGGAATGAAAGATTCCCTCGCGAGCGTCAAAAAGAATTATTTTGGGAGGAACTGAAACTATGATGATCGACCCGCCTATTGACAAGCTCATTAAGAAGACCGAATGCCGCTATATGCTCGTTTGCGGCGTCGCGAAGAGAGCAAGGCAGCTTTTGCAACAGGAAGGCGATATGCTCGTCGCAACCAAGCAAAAACCGATCTCCGTCGCCGCGAAAGAGATTTACGAAGGAAAAGTTGTCATCACCAGAGAGTAATGAAACGAAAAGTCCTCGTGGGCGTAACGGGCGGCATTGCCGCCTATAAATCCGCCTATCTCGTCAGCGCGCTTATGAAAATGGGATGCGACGTACACGTTCTTATGACCGATCACGCCAAAGAATTCGTGACGCCGCTCACCTTTGAAACGCTCTCCAAAAACCCCGTAACGGCGAATATGTTTCGCCGCGATCGCGAGTGGGAAGTGGAGCACGTTTCTCTTGCCAAAAGCTGCGAGGTCGTCGTCGTCGCCCCTGCGACGGCGAATTTTGTCGGTAA
>DBVY01000058.1:0-6711 GCA_002308575.1 Christensenella sp. UBA1252 | reverse complement strand
TTAAAAGCGATCCAAGAAAAGGGCGCGATCGTTTTATCCCCCGTGTCGGGCAGGCTCGCCTGTGGCGACGTGGGCGTCGGAAAGATGATCGAACCGGACGAGATCGCGGAAAAAGTCAAAGAAGTGCTCGCGCTGAACCTCGACTATCTCGGAAAGAAAGTCGTCGTAACGGCGGGCGCCACGGTCGAGAATATCGACGGCGTTCGCTTTCTTTCCAATCACAGCAGCGGAAAGATGGGNNGAGCGTTTTGCGGATCGCGGCGCGGAGGTCGCTTTGATCTGCGGAAGCGTTCGCGTGAAATTACCCGATAACCTCAAAGAGGTTTCTTACGTTTCTTCGACCGAGGATATGTTTCGCGCGGTCACCGAAAAGGCGAAGGACGCCGATTACGTCGTGATGGCGNNCCCGCCGATTACACGCCCATCGAAACCTTCCCGAATAAGGTCAAATCGGACGAGCTCGTTTTGAAACTCAAAAAGACGCCCGACATCGCCGCCGAAGTCGGTCGGATCAAAAAGGAGGGCGCGAAACTCGTGATTTTCAGCGCCGAAACCGAAAATCTTCTCGAAAACGCGCGCGGCAAACTCCAAAAGAAGAACGCCGATCTCGTCGTTGCGAACGACGTAACGCAAGAGGGCGCCGGCTTTAATACGGACACGAATATCGTTACGATCATCAAACGGACGGGCGAAGTTACGCCCTATGAAAAGATGTCCAAGATCGACGTGGCGGACGTGATCCTGAACGAGCTGAAAACCGTATGATCGCGGAAGTCATCGTGGATATTTCCACGAGCGAGATAGACAGAATTTTCGATTATTCGATCCCCGAGGGCATGACTCTGTTTGCGGGGGATCGCGTCAAAGTCCCTTTCGGCAGGCAAAAAACCGAAGGGTTTATCGTTCGAATCAAAGAAAACACCGATTGTTCTCACGAATTAAAACCCATTCTTTCCAAGTTAGACGATTTCACGGCGGTTCTGCCCGAAATGATCTCTTTGATGTGGGAAATGAAGGAAAAGAACAATCTTCGATTGGTCGACCTCTTGCGCCTTTTCGTGCCCGCGATGATGCGCGGCGGGCGCGTCCGCGAGGTCAAGCGCCATTTCGTAACGCTCGCGGAGGGCGTTTCGGAAGAAAGCGCGCTTTCTTTATTAAAACCGAACGCGGTCAATCAACGCGCGATCGTTGCCGAAGTCGGGCAAAGCGGCGAATGGGCGGCTATCCTCGGCGAAAAGTACGGATTTTCCGCGATTTCCGCTTTGGCGGAAAAGGGGCTCGTTTGCGTAAAGGACGTAACGCGTCGGCGCGTGCCGCATTTGAAGCCCGTGCCCGATAAAAAGGTGGAATTGACCGCCGAGCAGAAAAAAGCTGTCGAAACGATCATGCGTGGCGAAAAGAGCGAAAACCTTCTTTTCGGCGTGACCGGAAGCGGTAAAACCGAGATTTATCTCGCTTGCATCGAAGAAGTTGTTACCCAAGGCAAAACGGCGATCATGCTCGTTCCCGAGATCTCCCTGACGCCGCAAATGATGGGGCGCTTCCGCGCGCGTTTCGGCGACAAAGTCGCGGTTTTACACAGCGGACTTTCTGACGGCGAGCGCTACGACGAATGGCTCCGCTTGCTTCGCGGCGAAGCAATCATCGCGGTCGGCGCGCGGTCTGCGGTTTTCGCGCCTTTGAAAAACGTCGGGATCATCATTATCGACGAAGAACACGACGGCAGTTATATCAGCGAAAATAATCCGCGTTACGTAACGCACGAAGTCGCGTCCTTCCGCCGCGCTTATAACGACGCGAAACTCGTTTTGGGCAGCGCGACGCCTTCGCTCGAAACGTATCAAAGAGCGATCGGGGGCGAGATCGGTTTGATTCCGTTGAAGAGCCGCGTGCACAATACGAAGATGCCCAAAGTCGAGATCGTGGATATGTGCGCCGAGATCCGAAGCGGAAACAATTCGATCCTGTCTTCCCGCCTCGAAGAAGAGCTCGGTCGCGCGCTCGAAAGAAAAGAGCAAAGCATGATCTTTTTGAATCGTCGAGGCTTCGCGTCCTTTATGATCTGCCGAAAATGCGGCAAGGTTATGAAATGCGACGATTGCGACGTTTCGTTGACTTGGCATAAAGAGGACAACCTCTTGAAATGTCATTATTGCGGAAAGCCCTATCCCGTGCCCGAAAAATGCCCGGCTTGCGGTGAAAGCGATATGCGCCTCGGTCGCGTCGGAACGGAGAAGGTCGCGGAAATCCTCAAAAACAAATTCACGGGCGTTCGTATCCTTCGAATGGATCGGGATACGACGAGGAAAAAAGGGAGTTTCGACGAGATCCTTTCGGCTTTCCGAATGGGCGAAGCGGACGTCCTCGTCGGAACGCAGATGATCGTCAAAGGGCATGATTTTCCGAACGTAACGCTTGTCGGCATTTTGGACGCGGATATGAGCCTTTATTACGAGGACTATCACAGCGCGGAGCGGACGTTTCAGCTCGTGACGCAGATGAGCGGCAGAGCGGGCAGAGCGGATAAAGAGGGGCTTGTGATCTTACAGACCTATTCGCCGCGGCATTACGTTTTCGCGTTTGCTCGAGATAACGATTATCCCGCGTTTTACGGAAAAGAAATCAACATTCGCGAAGTGACGGCATTTCCGCCCTTTACGAAGATCGTGCGCGTTCTCGTCGTCAGCGAAAACGAAGAGCGCGCGTTCGAGCTTACGAAGTCGATGCTCTATAAGGTTCGCGAATATCAAAAGGAATCGCCGAAAGATTTCGTTGCCGTTTCGGGTATGAAATCGCCCGTCAAACGGATCGAGGGTAAATTCCGTTATCAGATCCTGATGCGCCTTACGCGCAAAAACGAGGATCAAACGCTGAAAAAGATCTACGAGATCGTAAACGCGGAAGATAAGAAGGGCGCGATGGTGTTCGTCGAGATCAATCCGCAAAATATGAACTGACAGGAGGACGAAATGGCAATCAGAGATATCGTAAAGGACGGAGAACCTTTGCTTCGCAAAAAATCAAGACCCGTCGATGCGTTCGACGCAAAGCTTTGGGCGCTTCTCGACGATATGTTGGAAACGATGCGCGCCGCGGACGGCGTCGGGATCGCCGCGCCGCAAGTCGGCATTTTGCGCCAAGCCGTGATCTGCGAGCTGGAAACGGATGACCCCGAAAAACCCGAGATCCTCGAAATGATCAACCCCGTGATCGCCAAAAAAAGCGGCAAACAAGTCGGACCCGAAGGCTGTTTGTCCGTTCCCGGAAAGCGGTGCGACGTGCAACGCCCGAAAAACGTAACGGTTCGCTTCCAAAACAGAAACGGCGAGAAGATCGAGCGCGCGTTTTCGGATTTTAACGCCGTCGTGACCTCGCACGAGATCGACCATTTATCCGGCGTCCTCTTTTACGACAAAGAGGTAAAATCGCCAAAAAAGAAGTAAGTATGAAAGTTTTGTTTCTCGGTACCCCCGATTTTGCGATTCCTTCCTTGCGCGCGATCCAAGCGTCTTCGCACGAGATCGTCGCCGTCGTTACTCAACCCGACAAAGAAGGAAATCGCCGCGTTTTGACCCCGCCTCCCGTGAAGGTCGAAGCGGAAAATCTCGGTTTGCCCGTCTATCAATTTCAAAGCCTCCGAAAGCAGGGCGTAGACCTCGTGCGTTCGCTTGCGCCGGACGTCCTCGTGACCGCGGCGTTCGGGCAGATCCTTTCGCGTGAGGTGCTTTCGGTGCCGCGCATCGGCACGGTGAACGTGCACGCGTCCCTGCTGCCCGAATTCCGGGGCGCGTGCCCGATCCAGTGGAGCCTGATCCGCGGAAGGACGGAAACCGGCGTGACCACGATGATGACGGACGAGGGCATCGATACCGGGGATATCCTGCTGCAGCGGAAGCTTCCGATCGAAGACGGGGACAACGCGGGCACCCTGACCGAAAAGCTTGCACAGATGGGCGCGGAACTGCTGATGGAAACCCTGCGGCTGCTGTCGGAGGGAAAATGCCCCAGACAGAAGCAGGATGAAAGCCGGATGAGCTATGAGCCCAAGATCGACAAGGCGATGGCCCGGATCGATTTTTCCCTTTCCGCGGAGGAGATCCGGAACAGGATGCGTGCGTTTGACCCCTGGCCCGGCGCGTACTGTGAAATCGGCGGACAGACCTACAAGCTCTGGTCGGCGCACGCCGCCGCGGAGCAGAGCGGGCAGGAACCCGGCACCGTTCTGTGCGCGGACGGAAAGCGGGGGCTTCTGATTGCCGCGGGGCAGGTGATCCTGCAGGTGGACGAAATACAGGCGCCCGGCGGAAAACGGATGGCCTGCGCGGATTATCTGCGGGGGCATCAATTGCCTGCCATGAAAGCGGACGGGAGTGAGAAGGGAAATGCGTGAGTTCCGGACAGGAGAAAAAGCGCCCGCATCCGGTGTGCGAAAGAACGTTTCTCCGCAAAGGACTTTTTCAAGGGGAAACAAGCCCGTGCCCGCAGGCGCGGCCAGGCAGGAGAACCCGCTGCCGTCCCCCGGGCGCGTCGGCGCTGTGTGCGTACTGCAGCGGGTGCTTCAGGAAGGCGAATATGCCGCGATGGCGCTGAATCATTATTTCGCGTCGAATCCGATGCCGGCGGTCGAAAAGCGTTTCTGCGCCAACCTGGCCTATACCGTGCTGGATCAGCTGATCCGCATCGATTATGTGCTCGCCCGGTATCTGCACGAACCGGAAGCGCTGCAGGTTACGGCGCGGCTGATCCTGCGCTGCGGGGTATGCCAGTTTTTGTTCATGGACAGGGTGCCGGAAGCCGCCGCGGTGAATGAATGCGTAAAACTGGCGCGGTACTTTCATCTGGAGGAGATGACCTCACTGGTGAACGCGGTGCTGCGCAGCGCGGCACGCGAACTGAAAAGCTTTCCCTGGCCGGGCGAGGAGGACGGGGTGCGTCGGCTGTCTGTGATGACCTCGACCCCGGTGTGGCTGGTGGAAAAGCTGATCGCGGAATACGGCGCGGAACGCGCGGAAAAAATCTGTGCTTTCCGGGGCGAGCATGCCATGGTCATCCGGCCGAATCTGACCCGGATGAACGCGGAAGCGTTCGAAAAAATGCTGGCGGGGAAGGTGTGGCAGACAGAAAAGGCGCCGTACGTGAACGCGTGGACCGTGCGCGGCATCAGCAACGCGGCGCAGGACCGGGATTATCTGGAAGGGAATTTCTCCATCGAAGGGGTCAGCAGCATGCTCTGCGCGGAGGCGATGCAGCCCAAACCCGGCATGCAGCTGCTGGACTGCTGCGCCGCGCCCGGCGGGAAAACGGCCTATCTTGCGGAAATGATGCACGGCACGGGACGCATCCTGGCCTGGGATATTCATGAGCACAGAGTGACGCTGATTCAGGCTATGATGAAGCGGCTGCACCTGGATAATATCAGGCCCGCTGTGCGGGACGCGACCGTATGGCGGGAAGAGCTGCGCGGCAGTTTTGACGGGGTGCTGATAGACGCGCCGTGTTCCGGCCTCGGCGTGATCGAACACAAACCGGACATCAAGCTGCGGATGACGCAGCAGCAGGTGGATGAACTGACCAAAGTGCAGCAGAAACTGCTTGAGGTGTGCTCCGGTTACGTTCGTCCCGGAGGAGCGCTGGTGTACTCCACCTGCAGCATCCTGCCGGAAGAAAACGAAAACCGGGTGCGGCGTTTTCTTTCAGAGCATCCGGAATTTACCGCGGAACCCATCGCGCTGCCGCAGAGCGCGCAGGCACTGGCGGAGGGCAAATGCGGTCTGCAGATCCTGAGCCATGAATGGCAGGGGATCGACGGCTTCTATATTGCCCGCATGGTGAGGAAAAAAGGATGACGGAGCTGCTGGGCCTGTATCCGGAGGAACTGCGGGAATGGCTGCAGGCGAGGGGAGAGGCCGCTTTCCGCGCAAAACAGCTTTTCGGATGGCTGCATCGGGGGGTACCCTTTGCGGAAATGAGCAATCTGCCGCTGAAACTGCGGGAACTGCTTCCGAAGGAAGCGGTGGATTGTCCCGTTCAGGTGATCCGGGAGCGGACCAGCCGCCTTGACGGTACGAAAAAGCTGCTTTTTTCCCTGCGCGACGGGAACTGCGTGGAGGGCGTGCTGATGCGCTATCAGTACGGCATCACCCTGTGTATATCCACCCAGGTGGGATGCAGGATGGGATGCAGGTTCTGTGCCAGTACCCTTTCCGGATGCATCCGCGGTCTTTCGGCGGCCGAGATGCTGGGTGAGGTGCTTGCGGCGAACGGGGTACTTGACGGGGAACAGGTGCACAACATCGTGCTGATGGGCAGCGGCGAACCGTTTGACAATTATGACAATGTGGTGCGTTTCCTGCGTCTTGCTGGGCATCCGGAAGGACTGAACATCAGCCCGAGGCGGATTTCACTGAGCACCTGCGGGCTGGTGCCGCAGATCCTGCGTTTTTCCGGGGAAGGGATCCCGCTTACGCTGTCACTGTCCCTGCACGCGCCCAATGATGAGATCCGCAGGCAGATCATGCCGATTGCCGCGAAGTACACGATACGGGAAACACTGGACGCCTGTCGGGAATATCTGCGGGTGAGCGGCCGAAGGATCGTTCTGGAGTACGCGCTGATCGACGGCGTGAACGACAGCGACGCGCAGGCGGACCTGCTGGCAAAGAAGATACGCGGGATGCCGGGGCATGTGAACCTGATCCCGCTCAACGACGT
>DBVY01000054.1:276-6982 GCA_002308575.1 Christensenella sp. UBA1252 | reverse complement strand
ATCTCGCACTTGCTTTGCGTTTGGGAATCGCAAGGCTTTTCGAGCGAACATTAGAATTGTAACACGATTGAAAAAAGATTTCAACTATTTTATTCTTTATTTATGGGAATTCCGAACTTCGATAGAAAAACGCAGGCGAAACGCGTTTTTGGGGATCGTTTCGATTTTTCTTGACAACGAATTGCGCCTATGCTACAATACGAACGATTCAGCGTGGAATCATAGCTCAGCTGGTAGAGCACATGCCTTACAAGCATGGGGTCATAGGTTCGAGCCCTATTGGTTCCACCATTTTTTTAAAATGTCGGATTTTTCCGACATTTTTATTTTCTCGAAAAAGGAAACAAAACGGGGAACATTCGCAAAAAATCTTGACTTTCCGTTTCCCTGACGATACAATAATCCCAGCGGAGAAGAGGAAATTCCCTGAAAGGGAAAAATCCGTCCGAGGAAGGAGCGATCCGAATGAAGAAAGAGTTTTCCGATTGTTACGATTTGGTCGTCTATCAGATCTATCCGAGAAGCTTTAAGGACTCGAACGGGGACGGGATCGGCGATCTTCTCGGCGTTCTCTCCAAGCTGGATTACATCAAAGAGCTCGGCGCGAACGCGATTTGGCTTTGCCCCGTTTTCAAAAGCCCGCAATGCGACAACGGTTACGACGTTTCCGATTACAGGGACATCGATCCGATGTACGGCACGATGGAAGATTTCGAGCGTTTGCTCGCCGCCGCGCACGAGAAGGGCATTAAGATCATCATGGATTTCGTTGCGAATCACACGTCGAGCGAGCACGAATGGTTCCGTCAGGCGCGCTCTTCCAAGACGAATCCCTATCACGATTACTATTATTGGGCGGATACGCCTTTGAACGATTGGCGCGCGGAATTCGGCGGGAGCGCTTGGGAATTCAACGCGGCGACGAACGAATACTATTTACATTCCTTTGCGGTCGGTCAGCCGGACGTCAATTGGACGAATCCCAAGGTGCGCGACGAGTTTAAAGAGATCATCGATTTTTGGGTCGAGAAGGGCGTGGACGGCTTCCGTTGTGACGTCCTCGATCACGTTTCCAAGGATTTCGAAAAAGACCTTCGCCGCAACGGTCCGCATTTGCACGAATACATCAACGAAGTTTTCGGGCGGGAGAATCTCAAAAACATTTACACGGTCGGCGAGGCGGAAACGACCGAAGAAAGCATTCTCGCGACCTGCGGGCAGGACAGAAACGAACTCAAAAGCGTGTTTCAGTTCTCCCATCTCGCCGTCGGCAGGATCGGCAGATACACGCCCGCGCCGCATCGCTTGGACGACGTGAAAAACATTTTGACGAGCTGGCAGGATTTTACCGCGAAACACGATCTTTTGTATGTCCTTTTGACCGACAATCACGACAGACCTTGGTTCAATTCCCGCGTCGGCAACGACCGCGAGCTGCGATACGAGAGCGCGACGAACATCGCGACGACCGTCTTTTTGTTGAAAGGGATCCCGTTTATTTACGAAGGGCAGGAGATCGGCGCGGCGAATTCCGTGTTCTCCGATCTTTCGGCGTTCAACGACGTCGAATGTTTGGGGTACTATTTCGAGCAAAAAGGGAAGATCCTTGAAGACAAACTTCTGGAAGAGATCAATTTCGGTAGCCGTGACAACACGCGCCGCCCCTTTGCTTGGGACGGTTCGGCGACGCACGGCTTTACGACGGCGTCCGCTCCGTGGCTTCCTTACGCATCTCGCAGCGACGAGATCAATTTGGAAGCGGATCTCAAAGGCAAGCATTCCGTTTGGCGCTATTACAGGGATCTTTTCGCTCTGCGCCGCGATCGGGAAGTGCTTCGCCGCGGCGAATTTCGGCAGCTCTTTCCGGAAAGGGAAAACTGCTTTATCTATCTTCGCGAAAACGAAAACGAGAAGATCCTCGTCGTTTGCAACTTTGAAAACGAGCAAACCGTCGAGGGGCTTCCCGAGGGAAAAATGCTTTTATCGAATTTGGATCGTTTAGGCGGCGCAAACGGGAAATACGCGCCTTACGAATGCGCGGTCTACGAGATTTGGAAATAACGGGAGAACGATATGTTGTACGAAAAGAATCAAACCGAAACGCTTGCGGAAGGATTGTTTCGCAATCCGACGAACGAATATCGCGGCGCGCCGTTTTGGGCGTGGAACGACGAACTCGACGAAAAAGAATGCGTCGAGCAAGGGCGTTTCTTTTTGGAAATGGGCCTCGGCGGCTATCATATCCATCCGCGCGCGGGTCTTGCGACGCCCTATCTCGGCGACAAATTCAATGCCTGCGTAAAAGCCTGCGTCGAGGACGCGAAAAAAACCGGCGCCTATGCGTGGCTGTACGACGAGGATCGCTATCCTTCGGGATTTGCGGGCGGCGCCGTCACGAAGGACGGCAGGTTCCGCCGCAGAGGGCTCGTCTTTACCTCGAAAAAGAGAAAAGAGGACGCGACTTTCGCGGGCGGCAGACAGACGGGCGGAGCAAAGCTCCTCGCGACCTATTCCGTGCGCCTCGCGTTCGGGAAGTGCAAGGGATACACCCGCTTGCAAGCGGGCGAGAAAGGCGCGGGTAGGCGTTTTTACGCCTATTTGGTCGTGGACGAACCGACCGACACCTTCAATCAGGCGGGCTACGTGGACGCGCTCTCGAAAGAGGCTCTCGGGAAATTTGCGGACGTAACGTACGGAACTTATCAAAAGACGGTCGGCGACGCGTTCGGGAAGACGATCCCCGCGATCTTTACGGACGAACCGCAGACGAAATTCGTTGCGCCGTTCAAGTGCGCCCTGTTCCCGACGAAAGCCGTGATCCCTTGGACGGACGATTTCGAAAAGACCTATCAAGAAGCATTCGGCGCGGACGTTTTGGACTCCTTGCCCGAACTCTTTTTCGATATGGACGCCCCGAGCGTTTCCCACACCCGCTTTTTGTATCACACGCATCGCACCGAGCGTTTCGCGGAAGCGTTTTCGGATCAACTCGGCGCGCGTGCCGCCGAGATCGGTTTGTACCTGACGGGTCATTTGATGGAAGAACCCACGCTCGAGACCCAAAGCAAGGCGGTCGGCGAAACGATGCGCCACTATAAGAATTTCGGATTGCCGGGCATCGACCTGCTTTGCGGCAGGCACGAATATACGGCGGCGAAGCAAACGGAATCGGTCGTGCGACAGGAAGGCAAGGAAGGCATGCTCTGCGAGCTGTACGGCGTTTCGCGCTGGGTCGCGGAGTTCGGCAAATTCAAAGAGGAAGGGGATTGGCTCGCCTGCCTCGGCGTAACCGTGCGCGTGCCGCACCTTTCCTATTACAGCATGCGCGGCGAAGCCAAGCGCGATTATCCGCCTTCTTTGTTTTATCAAGCGCCGTGGTACAAAAAGTTTAAGACGCTTGAGGATCATTTCTCGAGGCTCAACACCGCTTTGACGCGCGGCAAAGCCATCAACGACGTCGCGGTCATTCATCCCATTGAAAGCTACTTCCTGTGCTACGCGGGGCAAAAGCATTCCCGCAAGGTGCAAAAGCAACTGGAAAAGAACTTCTTTGATCTGACAGATTGGCTTCTCTTCAACGGTTGCGATTTTGATTTCGTTTCCGAATCGCTCCTTCCGATGCAACGCAACGACAACCCTCTTGCGGTGGGGCAATGCGCTTATAAGACCATCCTCGTCCCGGGGCTTCTTACGATGCGCAGTTCCACGCTTGACTACCTGACGGCGTTCCGCGCCGCGGGCGGCAGGGTGGTGTTCCTTGGCGAGGCGCCCTCGATGGTGGACGGCTCCTTCTCGGAAGAGGCGCGCGCCTTTGCAGCGCAATGCGACGTGATTCCCTTTGAAAAAGGTGCGGTTTGCGCCGCCATTCAGGAGGAACGCTCCTTCTTGATCCGTTCCGAGCAAAAGCCGGAAGGGTATCTTGCCACGTTGCGTGAGGATAACGGCGGCAGATGGCTGTTTGTTACCTCGCCGCGTCCCGGCTTTCCTTACCCGCATTCCGTCCCCGTTACCAACGATCAAAACGTCGTTAAGGACAACGTCCGCATCGGCGTGAAAGGGGAGTGGCGCGTGACGGAGTACGATACGATGTCGGGGGAAATCCGTCCCATCGAATGCACGGTGGAAAACGGTGTCACTTACGTCAGAAAGACCCTTTACAACAACGACAGTTTGTTGCTCCGCTACGACGCTTTGGACGGCGCGCAGGAAAAGACGGAAGTCGCCGCCGAGAGCAAGACCGTAAGCACTTTCTCTTTGAATGAAAAGGTGCCGTACACCTTAGACGAACCCAACGCTTTGTTGCTTGACAAGGCAATGTGGTCGGTGGGCGCCGGCTTCCACGCAAGAACCGACCTTGATCTTGCCACCGCCAAGGCGAGGAAGAAGCTCGGGCTTCCGCCGTATCGCTCCGCCTTGCAACCTTGGCTTCGCGCGCCGGAAACGGAAAAGAAAAAGGCAACGTTGCGCTTTGTGTTTGACAGCAAAGTAGCGCTCCCCGCGCATTTGGCTTGCGAGTATGACGAGTTTACCCTCGTTGTGAACGGGGAGACCGTTACCGCCGCTTCGGACGGTTACTACGTGGACAAAGCTTTCCTCACTTACCCGATCGCGGTAAAAGAGGGCAAAAACGTCATCGACATCACCGTTCCGATGGGCAAGTACGATCGTTTTGAAAACTGCTATTTGCTTGGCAACTTCGGCGTGAATCTCTGCTGCACGAAGGCTTGCCTCGTCCCGTTGCCGGAAAAACTTGCATTCAGCGACATCGTGGAGCAAAAGCTTCCGTTCTACAGCGGCAAGATCACTTATCACACCTCTTTCATTTCGGACGGCAACCGCGCGGAGATCTCCTTACGTTACGCTTCCGCTCTCGTCACCCTCGCAGTGAATGGGGAAGAAAAGGACGTTCTGTTTGCGCCGTATGCCGCAACCTTTGACACCAAGAAAGGGGAAAACACCCTTGAGATCACCGCGTACGCACCGCGTGAGAACGCTTTCGGCGCCGTGCACATCCGCAGGAAGTTCAAACGTTCGGACAGCCCCAGCTGGTTCAACAATACTTCTTTGATCTGTCGTTCTCGCAAATACGTGATGGATAGAAGCGGCATTTTGACCTCGCCCGTCATCCGTTTGCTTGAAAAATAGGGCGAAGCAAAGCGCTTTTTGAAAAATCTGTTTTCTTAAAAATCTCGGATATTTCCGAGGTTTTTTTGTTTGCCGCGCTCTTTTTGAAAATTTAGGTATTGACAAAATGATAGACGGTCTACTATAATTTTGATAGACGGGCTATCAATTGCTCTCGAAAAGGTACATAAGTAAGGTGGGTGAAAAAATGGGAATCAAAGATATCAGAAGAAATTACATTTTGGAACGCGCGATCAAACTCTTTTGTACGAAGCCGATGGCGGAAGTCAAGATCAAGGACGTCGCCGAGGCGTGCAACATCGGCGAGGCAACTTTTTATCGTTATTTTTATAAACGCAGTTCTTTGATCGTTGCATGCGCGCTGAAACTTTCCGAAATGATGTGTGAACTGTTCGCAGACGATCCGGAGGGCAGGGGGTTTGACCGCCTCTCTCGTTTTTACTATCGCTTCTACGAGGTCTTCGGCGATCACAAAGACTACTATCGTTTCCTCAGTGAATTCGACGCCTATTGTCTCAGCGAGGAGATAGACATCCCCGAAGCTTATTCGGACAATTTGGACGTCTTTAAGGAGAGGTTCGTGGCGGCGTACAAGGCGGGCATTGAGGACGGCAGCGTGAAGAAGGTTTGGGATCTTGATCTGTTCTATTATTCCACCACGCACGCGATGCTTTCCGTTTGCAAAAAACTTGCGACCGAATCGCACATCGTCAGGCAAGACGACTTCACCGACAAGCGTCAGGAAGTTCGTTTGATGATCGATATTATTTTGAATTCTCTTAAGAACGATTGATTTTCCCGCGCTGGTCCGGGCGCGGCGCTAAAAAACTATGGAGGTAGCGTTATTCGGACGTAACGCCGCAAAGTCTATGAAGAGATTGACGAAAAAACAAATGATAATCTTTGCGATCGGACAACTCGGGTGGTCGATGCTCAGTGGGATCATCAACGCGTGGCTTGTGACTTTTTATCTCCCCACTCAGGCGGATATCGAACTGGGTGCGACGCAATTCATCAAACCGGGATTGGTCATTCTCGGATTTTTGACCATTCTGGGGCTTATCACCGCGCTTAGCAGGATCTTTGACGCCGTCACCGATCCTCTAATCGCCAACTTGTCGGACAGAAGCCGCAACAAGCGGGGCAGACGCATCCCCTTTATGCAACTTGCCGCCGTACCGCTTTCGGTGGTGACGGTGTTGTTGTTCTCGGCGCCGGTCAGCACCATCAGCGGCATCAATGTCGCTTGGATCTCGGTGTTCATCGTGCTGTTCTATCTGTTTATGACGATGTATTGCACCCCCTACAACGCCTTGATCTCGGAATTCGGCAAGACGCAGGAAGATAGGATGTTTATTTCCACGGCGATCTCTTTGACCTTCTTTGCGGGTACCCTTCTTGCTTATACGCCCTTCGTGTTTGCCGGCGTACTGCGCGGGGCGGGGCTCACTTTTGCTTGGAGCTACCGCGCTTGCTTCATCGTCTTGGCGGTTATCGCTTGCGTGGCGATGTTGCTGCCCACTTTCCTTTTGAAGGAAAAGGAATTTGTGGATACCGAGCC
>DBVY01000054.1:0-203 GCA_002308575.1 Christensenella sp. UBA1252 | reverse complement strand
TTCCGCGTCTTCGTCGGCTCGGATATCATGTATTGGGTGGGTTTGACCTTGTTCCAAACGGGGCTTCCCTTCTTCGTAAAGGTATCGATGGCGATCAATGAGAGCTATACGATGATCTTTATGGGTGGTATGACGGTGCTTTCCGCGGCATTCTACCCCTTCGTAACTTCCTTCGTCCGTAAGTTCGGCAAAAAGAAGCTTAC
>DBVY01000059.1:42481-48344 GCA_002308575.1 Christensenella sp. UBA1252 | reverse complement strand
GCCTCGCATTTGCATCAATATCCAAAGCCTTTTTAGTGAAAAAGTAGAAAAAAGGCGTTCGAATCCGAACGCCTTTTTACTTTCATCCGTTTATTTTACACCTTCTTGCTGATGACCGCGCCGGTGGCGGGATCCATCAGGAGCGCCCAATAGTCGGAAGGGGACTTGATAAAAGAAACGTAATAGTAGTAGGGCGAGTCGTCCGAAGCCATCGCGTTAACGAGTTTTACGTAGATCTCGCGAGGTAGGGCGCCCGTGTCGCTTTCTTCTTTGATTTGCTCCGAGAGCGTGGTTTCGGCGTGCTTTAAGATCTCTTTCCAAGTTAAGGCGCCTTCGAGTTTGTTCGTCAAAGGAACGTCGCTTTCGAGGATGTTTTCGGCAACGATCTTTGCGCCCGTAATCTTGCCGATGGATTCGGCGCCGTCGATCTCCGCCGTAAACGTCGCGCCGATGACGTCCTTTTCGAGTTCGCCCGTCTTTTCGCCTTTTTCTCCGGTCAGGACGTAGGTATAAACGTTATTGAAAAGGGACGAAGAGAGCGGGGTCACGGTCAGCGTCGCAAAGCGGGTAAGTTCGCCGACCTTTCCGTCCGCCACGATGAGTTTCTCCGTTTCGCCCGTCGTCAGATTGACGGTGAAATCCTCGTTCGCGCCGACGTAGACGCCGTCGTGATAGACGCTGACGAGCGTTTCGAGCCCCTCTTTTTTCGGCGCGTCGGATTTCCCTCCGCAGGAAGCGAGCGCGAAAACGCAAGTCAAGGTCAAAAGGGTTGCGATAACGATCCAAAAAATCTTTTTCATATAATTCTCCCGATTTGAAGATAATATAGGCTATGCGTTCTTGTCGCGAATTATTCCTCGGCATTTAGCGTCGATCCTCCCTTTGCGCGGCCGCGCGTAATATCCGTTTTTGACTTGATAATTGCGGAAAGAATCGGTATAATAAAAGTATGATTTACGGAAACACTTCGGGCGTTAAACGCGCGCTTCTGTGGGCGCTCGAAAAACACGTCGGCTTTACCGATAAAAGCGCCTTCGTCAGCGACGAAACGGTTTCTTTGCTCGCGGATTTTACGAAAGCGACGGGCAGAGAAATCTCCGCCTATCTTTCGCGGTCGGGTCGCGTGGAAGCGATCGCCGTCGGCGACAGTTTGAAGGTCGAAGTTCTTCCGCTCGGCAAGCGCCGCGGCGCGAATTCTCTTTCGGGGATCCGCGTGATCCATACCCACCCGAACGGGGTAGCGCGCCTGTCCGAAGCGGATCTTTCCGCCTTAAAAGAAATGAAGTACGATTGTGTGGCGGCGATCGGCGTTTCAAACCAAGGAGCGAAGAAAATGCAGGTCGGCTATATCGGCTTAACGGGGCTTACGCTTACGGACGCAGACCTTTCCTCGCTGGATCATGCCGCGCTTCTCGAAAAGATCATCGAGAACGACCGCGTCGGCAAGAATAAAAACAGCCGCGAAACGGTGGAGATCAATAACCGCTGTCTGACGGTCGGCGTTGGGGACGAAGAATCCCTGTACGAGCTCAAACGTTTAGCCGAAACCGCGGGTTACGAACCCGTCGGCAAGGTCAGCCAAAAGCGGAGCGCGATCGACTCCACGTTCTTCGTCGGAAGCGGCAAGATCGACGAGATCAAAATGGAAGCGCAAATCAAAAACGCCGCGATCGTGATCTTCGACGCGCCTTTGAACGCGATCCAACACGCGGCGATCTCCGAGCGGTTGAACCGCAAAGTCATCGACCGCGGCACGCTGATTTTGGAGATTTTCGAGAAGCACGCAACGACAGCCGAAGGAAGATTGCAAGTCGAGCTCGCGCGCCTCAAATATACCCTTCCGCTTCTCGTCGGTCAGGGCGAAAGCATGAGCCGTCAGCGCGGCGGGCTTTACGCGATGGGCGGCGCCGGCGAAACCAAACTCGAAACGGACAGGCGGCATATCCGCAAGCGCATTTCCGAGCTTTCCGAGAAACTCAAATCCCTCGAAGAGGGCAGGGAGATTCGCCGCAAAAAGAGGAAACAAACGGGCGTCAAAAGCGTTACGATCCTCGGCTACACGAATGCCGGCAAAAGCACGTTGATGAACGCGATCGCGCGCTCGTCCGTCCTCGCGGAAAACAAACTTTTCGCAACGTTGGACAGCGTCAGTCGCAACGTTTGGACGGAAAAGGGCAGTTACGTTCTGACGGACACCGTCGGCTTTATCCGCAACCTGCCGCACACCTTCGTCGAGGCGTTTAAGTCCACGCTGGACGAAGTCCGTTACGCAGACCTTCTTTTGCACGTCGTGGACGCGTCTTCGCCCGAAATGGCGGCGCAGATCCGGACGGTCGAAGAGGTCGTAAAAGAGATCGGCGCGGAAGGCGTTCCGATGATCACCGTCTACAACAAAGCGGATAAATCCGAAAAGGAAGAAGGAAAACTATACGTCAGCGCGAAATTCGGCGACAACCTGCAAGAACTCAAAACGCTGATTCGCGACACGCTGTTCGGGGGTGAGGAAACCAATGAAAGTTGAGATCAAGAGAGTAAACGAAAACGCGATCCTTCCGACCTACGGCTCTTCGGGCGCCGCGGGGGCGGATCTGTACGCCTGCTTGGACGCGCCGCGTCAAACGATCGAGAGAGGCAAAACCGCCTTGATCCGAACGGGCGTTCAAATGGCGATCCCCGAGGGGTACGTCGGCTTGGTGTACGCCCGCAGCGGGCTCGCTTCCAAGCGCGGACTTGCGCCCGCAAATAAGGTCGGAGTCATCGATTCCGATTATCGCGGCGAGATCCTCGTCGCCCTCTATAACCAGTCCGAAACGGATCAAACGATCGAAAACGGCGAACGCATCGCCCAGATCGTGATCGCGCCTTACCTTCGCGCGGAGTTTGAACCCGTTGAAGAACTCTCCGAAACCAAACGCGGAGAAGGCGGTTTCGGGTCCACGGGATCTAAATAAGCGAGCACGTATGACGGACAAATACCGAGAGCTATTGATCGAATGGTGCGATTCTTTGGTGGAATCGCAGATCACGGATCCGAAGGACGAATGCTTCGGCGGATTTCGTTGCGAGAGTTGCGAATTTCCGCACGGCAGGGCGGATAACGCAATCTATCCGTTCGTGTATGCGTTCGTTTTGACGGGGGATAAAAAGTATCTGACCGCGGCGGAAAACCTTCTTCCGTTTCGCAAAAAACTTGAAAAAGAATCGGGCGCCGTGCAAAACGATTTTTCGTCCCCTTGGCAGGGCATTACGTCCTTTTCGGCGATCGGTCTTTTGAAGACGCTTATGTATTTCGGCGATCGGATCCCGCAAGACTTCAAGGAAAAGATCGAGGCTTGCGCGATCGCTTCCGCTCGTTGGGTGTACGAAAATATGACGGTCGGCTTCCCCGCCTACGTGAATTACTACTGCGCGGCGTCCCTCGTGAACGCCCTTTACGCCGAGCGTTACGGCGACGAAGCTTATCGTGCGCGCGCGAAAGAACTGCTTGCGTACTGCTTAAAGCTCTTTACCGAAAACGGATTGCTTGCGGGCGAGGGCAAACCCCACGACGCAAAGTCGCCGAAAGGGTGCTTGCCGATCGATATCGGGTATATCGCGGAAGAGTCCCTTCCTTGTTTGATCCATGCGGCGGCGTCGCTTGGGGACGAACCCGCGCTTGCCGCGCTGACGGCGCACGCGAAAAAACTCTTGGACTTCATGTTGCTGGACGGCGGCTGGGATAATTCCTTCGGCGTTCGAAACAACAAGTGGACGTATTACGGGAGCCGCACGTCGGACGGCTGTATCGGCGCGTTCGCCTATTTGGCGAAAAAGGACGGCGCATTCTCGGAAGCCGCGGAGCGCACGTTTGAGATCTTGCGTTCTTGCACGCACGGCGGCAGGCTGTACGGCGGAATGCGCTATTTTGAAAACGGGCAGAAGTCCTGCGCGCACCACACGTTCTCACACGCTTGCGCCCTTGCGGACGCGATCCGAGAGGGTATCTCGGAGCCGACAGAACGAATTTCGCTTCCGTCGGACGAACAAACCGTCGGGTTTAAATACTATCCCGAACTGAACACCTACAAGATCCGCGCGGGGCGCTACCAAGCGACCTTGACGGGCTACGATTTTAAAACGCATAATTTCGCTAACGGCGCGGCGCACGCGGGCGGCGGCACGCTCTCGCTTCTGTTTAAGGCGGGAACGGGCGCGATGATCGCCGGTTCGGTTTTCGAGTACAAGTTGACAGAACCGAATAATATGCAAACCCCCGTGGCGGGGAAGAATCACGCTTCCTTGCTTGTTCGCGCAGAACTGAAAAAGGACGGCGTGACCTACGCGACCTGCCTCGACCCCGATCCCGAAATAACGGTTTCGGTTGAGAATGGCGCCGTAACGGCGCGGGTTCGTTCTCGCTTCTTCGCGATCGGATCCGACCGCGCGGCGGACGACACCCTTTTTGCGGAATGTGCGTATCGCTTTGCGCCGAACGGCGTTTCGATCCGAATCGGGAAGATCGGTAAAGAGGTAAAATTCGTTCTTCCGCTGATCGAAAACTCGGGCGCGCTTCATACCGAAAACCGCTTCGAAAAGGAGTCGATCTTCTTTTTGACGGGCGGCTTTGCGGCGGACGAATATTCGTTTTCCCTTGCGGAAAACCTTTCCCTTACGATCCAATAAGGAGGAAAAAATGAAAAAAGTCATCACCTTGTTATTGACCCTGACGATGCTGTGCCTGATTCCCTTCGCTTGCTTCGGTTGTTCGAAGGAAAAGAACGTGCAACTTTACGATCCGTCAAAGTACACCGAAACGATCGACCTTACCAAGTATAAACTCGTCTTTTCGGATGATTTCAGGGGCGAACTGAATCGGGATATTTGGGGCGACACCCGCCAAGGCACGAGAAGAGATGGGTTTTGGACGAAGAACCTTGCCTTTACCGAGGCGGGCAACCTCGTGATCCGCACCGAAAAGAGGGGAAGCCGTTTCTGCTCCGAAACGCGCGAACGGCAGATCGTGGGGTATAACGACACCACCGTCAAGATCACCTACGACGATTGCACGCCGTTCGGAATGATCGCCGGCGATTTCGGCGACGTTTCCACGATCCTTTGCCACACCTACGATCTTGTCGGCGATGTGATCCTTTCCGAATTCGAAACGCTCGCATCGACTTTTGCGGCGTTTATCTCGGAAGCCGATCTTCCGATCGGCGAGGCGAAGTACGTGCCCGCGCTCGGCGCCGAAGCGCTGACCGCCTATACTCCGTTTTACGAAAAGGCGATGCGCCTCTATAACTATTATTCCTTCGTCGTGGACACCAAAACCGTCCGTACCACGCTCCCGCAAAGCGCGGTGATCGGCGCGAACGGACGTTACGCGCTGACCTTCGGATCGGAGATCGATCCCAACACGATCGAGTTCCAAACCCTTCTCGCGCATTTGTTCGGCTTCGAAACCGAAGAAGCGTTTATGCTTTGCGCGCAAACCCTTGCCGACACGTACGCGACCTATCGGAGAAACTTTGCCCGCAACGGCGTCGTGGACGATGCGCTCGAAAGCGGATGCTTCCGCGCCGAAAACAAATCGTTTATCTTCCCCGTCGCGATCCAAAACGATTCCGATATCGTGTTGACCTACGTGATCGTGGACGCCGAGGGGCACGTGTCCGTTTGGATCAACGATCTTGCCGCGGCGCTTCGCGCAATCAATTACAACGAAACCTATTTTTCGGGCGAGCGGGTCAGTAACGAAACGTACTGCAAAAACGTTCTGTTCGTAACGGGGCCTGAGGGCGTCTATTCGGGTGCGGTCAGGACGCTCGATAAGTACACGCACGGCTTCGGCTATTACGAGATATCCTGCAAACTCCCCTCGGTC
>DBVY01000059.1:41772-42448 GCA_002308575.1 Christensenella sp. UBA1252 | reverse complement strand
GAACGGAAGCACGGACGGCATCGAGATCGACGTCTTCGAGTATCTGCCCGCGCGCGATGCCGTAAACGTCGCGCTCCATTGGGACGGCTATGACGAAGCGCACAAAAACGCGCATATGCGCTTTGATAAGACGGGTCTTGCGGACGGCGAATTCCATACGTTCGGTATGAATTGGGATGAAGAGGGCTACACGTTCTACATCGACGGACGAAAGGTTTGGCATTCCACGGGCGGCGGCATCTGCCATGAAGAAGGCTATTTGAAAATTTCCACCGAATACGGCGAGTGGGGCGATTGGGTCGGCAAACTCGATATCGGCGATCTCCCCGTCGATTGGATCATCGATTACGTCAAAGTCTACGAAAAACTTCCCGCAAGGAACGCTTAACGAAACAATCATAAAAAGAAGTCGTCAAAACGCATTTAACGACTTCTTTTTTTATAACGAAAGTAAGAAAGATTTTCTTATTTAGCCGTCGAGAAGATTGTCGCAAAGCGCCCCGTATACGGCGCCTGCGCGCGATTGCCAATTCTTATGGATAAAGGCGGCGTTCTCGCGGCTTTCAACGACCATTTTGAGCTCGACGAGGGGCAGGTCGCTTCCCATTTTCAAGATTTTCAAAACGACGGTGTAGGTTCCGTCGCTGTTTTTGAAGTAGTCGCTGATGTACTCTTG
>DBVY01000059.1:38736-41704 GCA_002308575.1 Christensenella sp. UBA1252 | reverse complement strand
TTCGCGAGGCACATTCTGCCGTCGGGCGTGATGTTATAGATCGTCTTGTTTTGCGAAATACGCTTGTGGAAGAAACCGACTTCGTCCAAATCGAAGATCGCGTCCTTGCAATCCATATAATTCATCCAGGTGTGATCCGACGTGCAAAGATCGGCAAGGGCGTCTTCCTCGAGAGGAACTTCCATCTTGTCCATCACGTATAATAAGATCAATTTGTTCAGCGTGGAATCCGTTGCCATAGTGGTTTACAGGAGCGCGTAAAGAGCGAGAAATTCCGTAACGTCGGAAAACTTGCGTTCGGCTTTTTTATTGCCGGCAAGGGCGAGTTTGAGCCCCGTCCAAATCGCTTTGATCAAGCGGGGGTCACCTTTTTCAAGGCTGTAATACAGCCCGTCGGTCAGAATAAAAAGGTCCTCTCTTTTCTTTTGGGAAAGCTTGTTGTCGCCTTGGAAGACGGTGCGAAGGGAAGAAAGAACGGCGGCGGCTTGTTCGAGCGCGCCTTCCGTGATCAAAACGGTTCTCTCTCCGTCAAAAGAGCTGTCCGTCGAATCGATATCGTACAAAAAGGATTGACGGAACGCGTTCAAATAGGGAACGAGGACGCCGTCGCAAAACATTTTGTATTTTTGGTTGTTGTCGTTTGTGGGATAAAACTCTCGCAAAAAACCGGTCAGCGTGCGTTTGCCGCTGTCAAAATCGGATAAAAGACAGGTAACGAGAGCGATGATGCGTTTGTTGCTTGGGGGAAGAGAGAACGAAGGACCGTACTCGGTTTCGGTCACGGCTTTTTCGAACTCTTCCTGATAATTGACCCCTTTTACGCAATCCGAAACGAATGCGTGCAACTTGTCGCTGAAAACCAAGCATTTCAAGAGGTCTGTGATCGGCTTTTGCGTGATAATAAAATTGCTGTCGATCAACGCATTTACGGCTTCGTCAAAAAGACGAAACGCGTCCTCTTTCGTGTTGATTTTTACGCCGGGCATAAAATTACGCCTTGATGGAATTAAGCGACTTATTCAGAGAAGCGATTTTGCGGGAAGCGGTGTTGATGTGATAAACGCCGTCGCTCTTGGCTTTGTTGATGACCGAAACGGTAACGGGGAGAAGCGCTTCCGCTTGTTGAACGTCGCCGGCAGCGATTGCCGCGTTGAATTTCTTTACAGCGGTTTTAACTTCCGAACGAATGGACTTATTGCGAAGATACTCTTCTTTGGTGATAAGCACGCGCTTCTTTTGGGATTTGATATTAGGCATTTTTTCTCCTTTCGGCGCATTCCGCGCCTTCCTTATGTTTTTAACGTAGTATGTATTTTAGCATAGCAACGGGGACGTTTGCAATTATTTTTCAATAATATTTTATATTTATCCCACACTAAAAAATATGGAACTTTTCGAAGAACTCGCGGTCGAAGCCGCGGAGAACGCCGAATCGATCGGCGAAAAATCCGAAAAAAAGGTCGGAAGAGGGCTGACGCTCTTGTCTTTTACGGCGAACGCTCCGTTTGCTTCTCTCTCTTCTTTTCGCGACAAAGGAACGTATCACACGCTTTTAACAAATTGCGATCCGCTCGAAAAATCCGCGCTTTTCGAGGAAATCGAAGAAGCCGTTTCCGAAAGCGTCCATGCGCTGGCAGGGAAGAAAAACGCAAAAAAAGTGCTTGTCGTCGGGCTCGGAAATCCGTCCGTCGTCGTGGATGCGCTCGGGAGCGAAACGGTCAAACGGCTGGACGTCGGGAAAAAAAGGAAAACGCGCCTGTTTACCCTTTCTCCGTCCGTGTTCGGTTTGACGGGGATCGAAAGCGCAGACGTCGTTCGCGGGGTCGCGCGGGAAATCGAACCCGATCTGATCCTCGCGGTGGACACGCTCGCGACGCGAAAAGCGGAAAGGCTTTGCCGCGCCGTGCAACTGACAAACGCGGGCATTCTCCCGGGCGGCGGCGTAGGAAACGAAAGGAAAGCGCTGACCGAAGAAACGCTCGGCGCGCCCGTGATCTCTGTCGGTGTGCCCCTTCTTTGTCACGCGCGGTTTTGCGCGGGTCTTCCGTCTTCGCTCGTCGTAACGCCGAAGGAGATCGACCTGTACGTACCGTCCTTCGCTTCCGCCCTTGCGAAAGGGTTGGAAAAGGCAGTTCTTTGATTTTTTTTTATAACAGGGAAGAAAGAAGGGTCGCGTATCTGTTTTTCTCGATTTTTCCGCTGAAAACAAAGTCCACGTTTTGGCTTCTGACGTCGCAGCGGGGCAGGACGGAGTAAGCCAGATCGGCGAGTTCTTCCACGCCCGAAAAGAAAGAGGCGTTTGGGATCGCATTTGAAAAAACGCGCCTCGCGAACGCGTAATGCGAGCAGCCGAGATATACGGTTTCCGCGTCCGCATAAGGGCGGATCAAAGGCTCTAAATAGCGCTCGGTTTCTTTTAGCGATGGGTATTCCCCGTCGATCAAAGAGGCGAGCGCGGGCGGCGTCAGAAGGGAAACGTTTTCGCTGAGTTTCGGGAGATAGAGGGCGGTCGTCGGCGTCGTTAAAAGGAGGGTCTTTCCGGCGCATAATTCGGGTCGGGGCAGGAGTCCGAACGTCGGGCCGACGAAGGCGTTCCGCGCCGCGTCGAGCGCGCAGGAAGAGAGCGTATTGCATCCGAAAACGATCGCGTTTGCGCCTTTTTCTTGAAGCAAACGAACCCCTTCGAGCGCGATCTTGATCAGCTCGGATTTCGTCTTATTCCCGTAGGGAAGGTTCGCGCCGTCCGCAAAGTAAACGTAGCGGCTCGCTGTTCTTCTNNNAGGACCGTAAGCCCGCCGATCCCGCTGTCCATGATCCCGATTACCATATCATACTATATGCGCCTATCTTTCGGAAGTTGCCGAACACTTCGCGCGTTTTTTCGATCCGTAAAAATCGGAAAATGGGTTGAATTTTTACGTTCCTTGTTGTATGATTAGAGCGTGTCGCGCGCATTCGGCGCGCGAGA
>DBVY01000059.1:25540-38694 GCA_002308575.1 Christensenella sp. UBA1252 | reverse complement strand
ATCATTGGCGCCGGTCCTGCCGGCATATTTACCGCGATCGAGCTTTTGAGGCGCGGTTCGAAAGACAAGATCACGTTCGTGGAAAAGGGCGTCGCCGTCGAAAAGCGCGTCTGCCCGAAAGCGAAAACGGGAAAATGCGTGAATTGCAAAAATTGCGCGATCACGACGGGCTTCTCGGGCGCGGGCGCTTTCTCGGACGGAAAACTCTCCCTCTCGGCGGACGTCGGCGGCGATCTTCCCGACTTGATCGGTTACGACGTCGTGCAAAACCTGATCGATTACACGGATAAGATCTATCTCGATTTCGGCGCGGATAAAAAGATCGAAGGAACGGATCATAAGGAAGAGATCAAAGAGATCCGCAAAAAGGCGATCCAAGCGGGGCTGAAACTCGTGGATTGCCCGATCCGTCATATGGGAACGGAGAAAGCGCAACAGATCTATTACGATATCGAAAAATACCTTTTAGACGCGGGCGTCGAAATGTTTTTCAACGCCGAATGCACCGATCTGATCATCGAAAACGAGGAGTGCAAGGGCGCGTACGTCCGTTTTAAGGACGAGGTCGAAGCGGTCGAGGCGAAAGAAGTCATCGTCTGCACGGGGCGCCGCGGCGCGTCTTGGCTCGAAGTCATGTGCGCGAAACACGGCATTTTGCATCAACCCGGAACGGTCGATATCGGCGTGCGCGTCGAGGTCAGAAACGAAGTTATGGAAGAGATCAACCGCGTTTTGTACGAGGCGAAGCTCATCGGTCACCCGAAGCCTTTCAAAAATAAAGTCCGCACGTTCTGCCAAAACCCGGGCGGCTTCGTCAGTCAGGAGAATTACGACGAAAACCTCGCGGTCGTAAACGGGCATTCCTATAAGGAACTGAAATCCGAAAACACCAATCTCGCGATCCTTTGCTCGCATAACTTTACCCAGCCTTTCAATCAGCCGATCGAGTACGCGAAAAAGGTCGGCGAGTTGACCAATATGCTCGGCAACGGCAAGATGCTCGTCCAGCGCTACGGCGATATTTTGGACGGCAAAAGGACGTGGGCGTCCGAGCTCGAACACAGCAACGTTCGCCCGACCTTGAAGGACGCGGTCGCGGGCGATATCACCGCCGCGATGCCGTATCGCGCGATGCTTTCGATCATCAACTTTATTAAGAGCGTGGACGTGATCGTTCCGGGCTTTGCCGCGGACGAAACGCTCCTCTATTCGCCCGAACTCAAATTCTATTCGAATAAGATCAAAATGGACGAGAACCTTTCGACCTCGATCGGACATCTGCATTGCCTCGGCGACAGCACGGGTTGGACGCGCGGCTTGATGATGGCGTCCGTTATGGGCGTCTACCTCGCGCGCAAAATCACGGAGGCGAAATGACGAAGTACGACTATTTGGTCGTCGGCGCGGGGCTGTTCGGCGCATCGTTCGCGCGCCTTGCCGCGGACAAAGGGAAAAAGGTGCTCGTGATCGACCGCCGCCCGCATATCGCGGGAAACGCCCACACCGAAACGGTCAACGGGATCCACGTGCATGCCTACGGCGCCCATATTTTCCATACTTCGAACGAGCGCGTTTGGTCGTTCGTCAATCGCTTCGCCGCCTTCAATTCCTTTATCAATTCTCCGCTCGCAAACTATAAGGGAGAGATCTACCATCTTCCGTTCAACATGAACACTTTCCGTGAGATGTGGGGCGTGGAAACGGCGAAAGAGGCGAAAGCAATCATCGAAAAGCAGATCGCGTCGCTCGGAAACGAAGAGCCGAAAAACCTCGAAGAACAGGCGCTCCGCCTCGTCGGGCGCGACGTTTACGAGAAACTGATCAAAGGCTATACCGAAAAGCAATGGGGGCGCGCTTGCAAAGATCTGCCCGCGTCCATCATCAAAAGGATCCCGCTCCGCTTTACGTTCGACAACAATTATTTCAACGACGTTTATCAAGGCATCCCGATCGGCGGCTATACGAAAATGGTCGAAAAAATGCTCGCGGGGATCGACGTTTTGTTGAACGCGGATTACAAATCGTTTATCAAAGGGCACGCGGGGATCGCGGACAAAACGATCTACACGGGCGCGATCGACGAATTCTATTCCTATGAATTCGGCCCGCTCGAATACAGGAGCCTGCGTTTCGAACGGGAAATTATAAATCAGCCGTTTTTTCAGGAAACCGCCGTCGTCAACTATACCGCCGCGGACGTTCCGTTTACCCGTATCATCGAGCATAAGCGCTTCGAATTCGGCGAAGGGGATCAAACGATCATCAGCCGCGAGTATCCCGAAGCCTGGACGGTCGGGAAGGAAGCCTATTATCCCGTCAATAACGAGAAGAACCAAGCGCTCTTCGAAAAGTACAAAGCGAAAGCCGCCCTTGAAAAGAACGTCGTGTTCGGCGGCAGGCTCGGCGAATACAAGTATTACGATATGGACGACGTGATCGCGTCCGCTTTTGCGCTCGCGGAAAAAGAAAGGATTTAAAAGGAGAGGTTTCGTATGAAAAAATCAAGATTGTTTTTGTCGATCGTTTTGCTCGTTTGCGTAGTAAGCGTCTTCGCGCTTTCCGCTTGCAACATTGAATTTGGACATATGGACGGAACCGACTATGCTTCTTCTTTGGAAAAAGACTGGTCTTTGGAATTGAAAAGCGACTTCTTTGAAGAAACGCTGACAGATCCCGACTTCGTCGTTACTTGCAAAAATCAAAGCGGCGAAGTGCAGTACACCGAAACCGTAAAGGGCACGAGCAGTCACACGTTGAATAAGGACGGTTCGGAAGTCTACGCTTTCAAAAAAGGTTCCCATTTTTACGTTGCGAACGTGAATCAAGCACAACACTCTTATATATGCTCGGACAGCACCAAAAGAGGGTATTTAGCGGAAAGCGAAAACGGCGTGATGGCAGAGGTCTATAAGCGCAACTATTGCGCGTTTTTGAATAAGGAAAACGGCTTGAGTGTCGCCGACGACGTTCCGGAAAAGGGCGAGAATTTCAGTTGTCGTTCCACGATCGAGTGGAAAAGCAACGTTTCCAGTGGCACGTTGGACTTTACTTGTACCGCAGATGATCGTAACTATGCGATAACGGCGTCGCTCGACCGCGATTTAGTGCAAACCCTTCGCGTCGTTATAACCACCGCCGACGGTGAAACCGTCAGCGACCTTTCTTGGTCGTTTGTGTACGGCGACGCTTCCGTAACGCTCCCCGACACCGACGCTTGGGATCGCGAAGCGAACGCTTAAGCGACAAGGATCATTGTAAGAAAAAGGTTGTTAATTCATAGGGAATCGCGTTATTTTCTTTTTTTTTGTAAGCATATGACGAAAACGATAAAGGTATTGAAGTATAATGGCTCTCAGATAAATTCTGAATATAAGTGCGAGTTGTGTGGGTTTGTCCGGAAACAAAGACCGGATCATTTTAAAGATTGTGGAGCAAAATGCCCCAATTGTAAAAAATAAAAAAGCGTTTGAGGGGTTCGGGCGCGACGCGTTAAGAAAACAGCACGGTGCGCTGTTTTTAGCCAAAGCGCGTGAAGGATCTATGATCCGAGCGGATCGCAACCCCCGCCTTCTTTTGGTATCTTTTCTTCAAAGAAAAGTACAATGAATTACTTCGAATTCAAAATATGCACCTATGCGCATATTTGCATAAAAGAGGTTTTCGCCTCTTTTTTTATAAAAAAGGATCGCGCATCGCGTGATCCGAAAGGAGAATTATAAGGATTTTCGGATCCACTCGTCGAGAAACGCCATTTGCTCGGGCGTATGGAACCAATGTTCGCCGCCGTCCATAACGGTCAGGCGAGCGCCGTGCGCCGCCGCGAACGCCGAAACGGTTTCGAGCGAAGTCAGGTTGTCCTCGGAGCCGTAAAGGATCTCGGTCGGAACTGTCCATTCGATCGGGTGCGACCGAACGTAAAAAAGGTACTCCCAAGAGAGGTCTTCTCCGAAAGCGGACGGAACGAGCCCCTTTGCTTTGAGTTCTTCTTCGGAAACGCCCGACGCCGCCATAATGTCAAGGATCAACCGTTCGAGGTTGACGATCGGGGAGATGAAAAACGCCTTTTCGATCAAATCGCCGACGCTCGCGTTCATTGTGTAATAAGCGCCGAGGCTGTTTGCCACGAGGAGCAGGCGGTCGCACCCGGCTTTGATTCCTTTGATCGCCGCGGCAAACTCCTCTTTCGCGTCCCAAGGCGTAAAAGAGCGGTAATCCAAACCGATGACTTCAAAAGAGGGGAACAGCGGCTTGTAGTGTTCCGCTTCCGTGGGGCTTCCGTCCTTTCCGTGAATGTAAAGCACGCGCGTTTTCATCTTATTTCGCCTTCATTTTGTTTCTGAAAACAAAAATCGAAAGGGTCAAGAACCCGAGCGCGTACGCCGCCACGACGAGGATCGGCAAGCCGAACGCCTTGAAGGAAGCGGGCGCGCCGTTCAGCGCGTTTTGCACCAAAGTCGTCGCGTTCCGAAACGGCAAAACGTTCATTAAGGTTAAAACGCCTTTGGGAATTCCTTCCATCGGAAACCACATACCGGAAAGCAGGGATTGTCCCGCGATCACGATCGAGGCAACGCCCCCGATCGATTTTTCGTTGCAAAGACAGCCGAACAAAATGCCGAGTCCGAGGAAGGTCAGCGAAGTAAAAAGGCTGAGGAGCAGGGCAAGAAGCATCCCCGCGCCGAAGATCTTGGGATCGATGATGCCGCCCACGAGGAAAAAGAGAACGGATTGGATGAAAACGATCGGCAGAGCGGAAAGAGCGTAGGATAAAATGAATTCATAGGCTTTCGCTTCCGAAACGTAAAGCCTCGTCAAAAAGGAAGTCGTGCGGTCGAGGGCGATCAATAAACCCATAAACAGGGTCAAAAACGCCTGCGAAAAGAGGACGATACCGGGCGCGAGATATTTCATTTCGAATTGCGGCGTCATCTTGTGGAAGGTGAAGTAAAACAGAATTTGCATCGCAAGCGGCATCGCGAAGATGAAGATCAGGGAAAGGGGATCGCGCGCGATCTCTTTGATATTGCGAACGGTCAACGTTCCGATTCTCGAAAAGGATTTACGCATGATAGCCTCCTTCCGTCACGAGGCGAACGAACGCGTCTTCCACGCTTTTTTCGCCCGACGCTTCGAAGAGTTCTTCCTTTGTGCCCGTAAACACGAGTTTCCCGCTTTTCATAATGCCGATGCGGTCGGAAAGCGCTTCGGCTTCTTCCATATAATGCGTCGTCAAAATGATCGTCATTTTGCCTTTGAGATTTTTGATCGCCGCCCAAAGTTCGCGCCGCGCGAGGACGTCCAGCCCCAAGGTCGGTTCGTCGAGGAAAAGGATCTTGGGCTTCGTGATCAAAGCGAGGGCGATCGAGAGTTTGCGTTGCCAACCGCCCGAAAGTTCCGACGCTTTTTTCCCCGAAACCTCGCCGAGCCCGAAAACGTCGAACACGTAGCGTTCGCTCTTCTCGATCTCTTCTTTGCTTTGCCCCGAAAGGGCGGCATAAAAACGGACGTTCTCCCGAACGGTCAGCTTTCTCGCAACGGCGGTTTCCTGCATCGAAAGATCGATCAATCCTTTGATCTTGTCCGGCTCGCGGAGAATCGAATGCCCGAGGATCTCGGCGTCGCCCGAAGAAGGGATCACGAGCCCCGAAAGCATCTTGATTGTCGTCGTTTTGCCTGCGCCGTTTACGCCGAGCAGCGAGAACAGCTCGCCTTCCACGATTTCGAGAGAGAGCGAATCGACCGCCGTCAGGTCTTTGTATTTTTTTGTGAGTTTATCGATCTTGATCGCTGTCATTCGGCGTTAAACCTCCCATCAAATTGTAAAACATATCGTCTTTGAGGATCGCGAGCCCCCCGCGCGCCTTGTCGCCCATAACCATCAGAGTGTCGCCCACGTCGATCCCGAAAAGAGTCCTCGCTTCCACGGGGATCGTGATCTGTCCTTTCGGTCCGACCTTTACGCTGACGATAAACCGATCTTTTTCGATTTTTTTCATATACACACCGCCTTACTTTTCTTACTTTTCCTACATATTACCACCACCCGCATCCGTTGTCCAGCGGTTTTTGGCTTTTTTCGGATCCCGCGCGTAAGTGTGCGCAGGGAAGTGAACGCGCGCAAAGCAGCACGGATAGGGGTATGAGGAAATCACTTGATTCGGAAAAGGAAATTGATTATAATGATTTATCGAACGGTAAGGGGGGCATTTAATGAAAGTTCAAAAAATTACGTTAATCGCGCAAGCGGTCGGAATGTACGTTATGGGGATACCCCTGTATATCTTTTTTATTACGCAGATGATCCCCGTCGATAACGAAGCGCTTGCGAAAGGGCTTTTGAAAGCGGCGGGTATTCTGGCGTCGATCGTTTCTCCCGTTATCATCGTCAATATCGTTTTGTCGATCGTTTCGCTTGCAAAAGGGGAAGTCGACCTCAGCAAAACGGTTATGGTGGTCAAGCTCGTGCTGATCCCTTGGTATATTTTGAATTTTGCGATGGGCTTTATTCTCGTCGCAGCTATGTTCAATCCTTTTATGATGATCGGCATCCCCGTAGTCGTAACTCTTTTAATGAGTAACGCTTATTTCTGCTTACTCGGAACTTCTCTTCCGGACGTAGCGTTATATATTCGCAACGCTCGCCTGAAAAAGGGGAAAAAGAAAAACGGCGCGCTGGTTCTCGTCGTCTTTTTGCTCTTTATCTTTTGTTTGGACGTTGTCGCCGGCATCATCCTTTATCTGCAAAACAAAAACGAGGCGCTTACGCCGACCCCCGAGGAACCGATTTCCGAAAGCGAATAAGCCTTCGCCCGTTTAATTCTTATTGAAAAAAACGTACCGCCCTTTCGAGCGGTACGGGAAACGAATCCAAGCCGACGTCGGCGCTTTTCGACGGTATTTCTTTATCCGGAGGATCTTATCTTTCGTACACTGCATTCTATGCGATCTTAATTCGTTCGGTGCGCGACGAAGCCGCGAATTTCCGTTTTTTTAAAGAAACTTTGCATTTAGAAAAACGAGAAAAAGCGCTTGCAATTCCTTTTTCCGTGTGGTATAGTAATGTAGCAAGCCGAAGTGGTGGAATGGCAGACGCGATGGACTCAAAATCCATTGTTGGCGACAACGTGTGGGTTCAAGTCCCACCTTCGGNNAGAGATAGACGTCCCACCTTCGGCACCAAAATAACGAGAGCGTTGAGCTCCCTTTTTTTTTGTGACAAAGGGCATTGTGCGAAGCAAAATGCAGAGCGTAGCGTTGGGACTTGAACGGGCGCAGTGCAAAGCAAGGAAGACACGGTGCGTCTTCCGCCTGCGCCCCGGCGTGTCGGTGAGCGATAGCGAGAGTGCGAGCAAGTCCCACCTTCGGCACCAAAGGCACTCGTAAAAACGAGTGCTTTTTTATGTATAAGTGGGACTTGAACGGGCGGAGCGCGCCGACTGAGAAACTATGTTTTTCAAGTAAGGCGGCGCCAAACGCGAGCGGGCGCAGCGTTTGCCGCCCCGGCGAGAGATAGACGTCCCACCTTCGTTTAAGCGATCGCTCTTTTTCGATAATATATCCAAAATGTTTAAAACTATTGCGAAGTTTTAGCATATATGCTAAAGTCAATATAGGTGAAAAAATCAACTGATGCAATCGTGTGGTAACAAAAGAACAGCGCTATTTGTATGAATCCAAAAGAAATACTTGTTTATCATTATTCGAAAAAAAATTCTAATTGGTACGATGCTACCGATAATGTCGTTTGGTATAAACAAGATGAAAAAGCATGGAAAGTTAAATACAATAATAGCGAAAAAGAATTTTTTGTTTCCTTTCGCAATATGCACGTTTATACCAATCCGAAGGTTGTCGAATTCGAGGAAGTTTACTATAATAAATTGCCTTGTTATAACGTTACTCAATTGCTATCGTTCGATGGTAAGATTTATAAGATTTTTTTTAAAGCGGGATATACTTGCATTGCACTCCCCAATGAAATAAGAATCGTAACCAATGTTTTAAAAAGTGACAAAAAGGCATTAGGAGTTTTGTCATATTACAAGAAAGTGTTAGCTGAAACCTGCAAGAGCGAAGAAGATTCTTTTTTGGTTTCACAATTTGAAGATATCAGTTGCGTTGATCAAGATAGTGTGTTGGCGTTGTTCTTAAAAGGTGAAACTGGACAAGCAAATAATTCACTAAAGAAGGCATGGATATGCCCGTTTGGATTAAATTTGAGCCAATCTGCGGCATTGAAAATGGCTTTTAAAAATCGGATATCCATCATAGAAGGACCGCCCGGAACGGGTAAAACGCAAACCATTTTGAATATTATCAGTAACGCTGTAATAAATGGCATGTCGGTTGCCGTTGTTTCAAACAATAATTCAGCGACGACAAACGTATTTGAAAAGCTGGAAAAATACGGATATTCTTTTATTGCCGCCCCATTGGGAAATGCGGATAATATAGATCATTTTTTCGAGGAATATAATAGCAAAATTCCCGAGTTTGAAAAAACAGAAGTCGATGAATCAATATTAAATACCTATTTTACAAATCTCGGGTATTATTTCGAAATCGATAATAAACAAAAGAAGACAATAGAGAAAAAGGACGCGCTTGATTTGGAGTATTCCCATTTCCTTGCGAACGCTAATTCTAATTATTTGGCGCAATTTAAATGTAAAAAGAAGGCTTCGTCGAAAGATGTTCTCGCAGTATACGTTACGCTAAAAGAAAAAAAGAGAATGAGTTTTTTCGATAAAGTCCACACGGTTTTGAAAACGGGTATAAAAACAAAATTTTTCAAGCTTGAGGGAGATGAACAATTAGTTATCTTGGTAAATTTATTCTATCTGTGCAAATTACGTGAAATAGACAATGAGATTAAAAAATGTGATGAAATTTTGGGGCAGGAATCATTTTTACAAAAGATAGAAAGTTTTACGGAGCTGTCTAAAAAGTATTTTGAGAATTCAATAAAAGAGATTTATAAAAACAGCAAAAGAAACGTTTACCAAAAAGACAATTATAAACGACTGTTCGAAGACTTTGTAAAAGAATATCCTGTTATTTTGAGTTCAACGTATTCTCTTGCAAAATGCAGTAAGAAAGGATTTTTATTTGATTATTTGATTGTCGACGAATCATCGCAAGTAAATATGGCAAGCGCACTTTTATCGATGAGAGTGGCAAAAAATATAGTGATAGTCGGAGATATTAAGCAACTCCCTCAAATAGATATAGCCGATTTTAAAGAGCGAAATGAACAACTGCTTAAAGAGTTCAACGTTGCAAGGGCATACAGCTATTATGGGAATAGCATAATGAGCAGTTTGATTGCATTATACGGCAATAAGATTCCTCGGCAGATGTTGAAAGAACATTATCGTTGTGATCCAAATATAATCGGTTTTTGTAACGAAGAGTTTTATGATGGCAGATTGGTTGTTTATAAAGAAAAAAATCAATCTGCAAAAACCATGAGAGTTATAAAGACGGTCGCAGGAAATTTTGCGAGGAAGAATCCCAACGGTGGGGGATTGTATAATCAACGCGAAATAGACGAAATTAAAAGAGTTTTAGACGAAGAAAGTTTGGAAGACGTAGGGATAATTACCCCATATAACTATCAAGCATCGCTTATACAGGAGCAATTGGGAGATAGGGTCGAATCAAGTACGGTTCATAAGTTCCAAGGTAGAGAAAAGAAAACGATTATTTTTTCCAGTGTTGTAAATGATGTAAACGATTTTGTCGATAATGACAATTTAATAAATGTTGCTGTATCGAGAGCAATCGAAAAGTTTATTCTTGTCGCGTCAGATAAGGTTACTCGTTCCAATAAGGGAGTTTTGTCCGATCTTGTCAATTATATTTCGTATCATGGCGATTTCGGGCAAGTCGACGAAGGAACGGTAAAATCGATATATGATTTATTATATGAAGAGTACAGCGAATCGTTGGAATTATTCAGAAAGAAATATCCGTCAAATGATTACGACTCGGAAAATATAACGAGAAAACTCTTGGATCAATTGTTGAGCACGGAAGCTTTTAAATCTCTGAAATATGCGATGCACGTTCCGCTAAATAGCTTTATCAATGAAAAAAAGATGTCTTTTTCGAAAGAAGAGTATAGATTTTATAAAAATCCAAATAGTCACGCGGATTTTCTTATTTACAACAAGATGAGCAAAAAACCGTTGGCGGTTATCGAAGTGGATGGAGTAAGGTTCCACGAACAAAAAATCGAACAGGTAGTAAGAGATAAAAAGAAGAATTCGATTCTCGAAAAGGCTATGATCCCGTTATTAAGGCTAAAAACAAACGAAAGTAAAGAAGAGAATAGGATTACCGAATTGTTTAAGCAAATACTGAATTAACACTTGATAAAAAAATGCAGTGCGGTTCGCTCGTGAAGAGCGTCCTGCTCCGAATACGGGATTGCATTTTCCCGTAAACCGTTGTAAAATAAGAATACGTTCACCTATGAAAAAGCGGGAGGAAAACGAATGAAAGAATTTTTCGGAATCGACGGTTATCAGCGCACGCCGGAAGGATATATGTCTTGGCAACATCTCGTTTTCGCGACCGCTTTTATGATCGCGATGATCGTGCTGGCGATCCTCGTCGGACGCAAGGAAAAGCCGAAAGATCTCGCGTCGAAGAACAAAGTAATCGTCGTTTGCGCGATTGCGTTCGTTGTTTTGAAGCTCTTCGATATGGCGTTTTGCGCCATTCGCGCGCATTCCGCAAGACTGCTTTTGATCAAACTGCCGCTCTTTATGTGCGACCTGCAAATGTTCGCTCTGCCGCTCGCCGCCTTTACGAAAGGGCGCTTGAAAGAAGCGTCACTCGATTTCGTTTTGATCTTCGGGCTCCTCGGCGCGATGATGGGGGTCTATGCCGCAGGGCAGAACTTCGCGGCGTATCCCGTTTTGTCTTACGACAACGTGTTCTCGGCGATCACCCATTCGCTCGGCGGCTTCGCGGCGCTTTACGTTGCGATCTCGGGTATGATGAGTATGAAGAAAAAGAACATTTGGATCACCTTCCTGATCTTGATCGGTTGCTGCGCGATCGCGTACGTCGCGGATATCTTGATCCCCTATAACTATATGTTCCTGATGCGCGGCGACGGAACGCCTTACGATATCTTCTATAACCTCGTGAAAGGCAACCGCGTTTTGTATCCGCTGGAAGTCGTCCTTTTGTTTATGCTTTACGTCGGGGTGTTCTATTTGGTGACCTTCCTGATAAGAAAGAAGACGGGCAAAAAAGAAAACGCATAAAAACCGAAATTCGATCGCAAAATGCGGTCGAATTTCTTGTTTCTCCCCTTGAAAAATAAGTAATAGAGTGATAAAATAGTATATTATACATTTTGGAGGTTTTCCGATGAACTTATGGCGTGATATGAACCCGAATCGCATCAGTCCTCATGACTTTATTTCGGTCATCGAGATCAGCAAGGGCAGCAAGAATAAATACGAGCTCGATAAAGAGTCCGGCGCGCTGATCTTGGACAGAGTGCTTTTTACGTCCACGCACTATCCCGCGAATTACGGCTTTATTCCTTTGACCTACGCGGACGATAAAGACCCGTTGGACGTCTTGGTGCTTTGCAGCGAGCAAATCGCGCCTCTCGCGATTGTCGAGTGCTATCCGATCGGCGTGATGGCGATGATAGACGGCGGCGCGTTCGACTATAAGATCATCGCCGTCCCTTTCCACGATCCGACCTACAACAACTATCACGAAGTCGGCGAACTTCCGCCGCATATCGTGCAGGAGATCGCGCACTTCTTTACCGTCTATAAGCAACTCGAACACAAGGAAACGACGGTGATGGAGATCCTCGGCCGCGATCGCGCTTTGGAGATTATCAAAGAGGCGATCTCCCTCTATCGCGAGAAATTCGGTCAACCGGGTTCGCAAAACTAAACGGCAGGAGATACTATGACTTCATTCGACGTAATCGTGATCGGCGGCGGCGTGATCGGCACCGCCGTTTTGAAAAGCCTTTCGGCATACAAAGCAAACTTACTTCTTCTTGAAAAATCGTCCGATCTGTCGAGCGGTTCGAGCCGCGCGAACAGCGGCATCGCCCACGCGGGTTACGACGCCGAACCCGGAACGAAAAAAGCCTATTTCAACGTGCTCGGCGCGCGTATGATGCCGTCCGTTGCCGAAGAGCTTCACGTTCCCTATAAAAGGACGGGATCCCTCGTCGCCGCGAAAGCGGGCGGGCTTCCCGGATTGGAGATTTTAAAGCAGCGCGCGGAGAAAAACGGCGTCAAAGCCGAGATCCTATCGAAAGAGGAGATTCGCAAGATCGAACCCAACATTTCTCCCGAGATCGAAAACGCGCTCTACGCACCCGAAGCCGGCGTGGTTTCTCCCTATAAGCTGACGATCGCCCAAGGCGATTACGCGGCGCTGAACGGCGCGACCGTTCGATTGGAAGAAAAGGTCGTTTCGCTCGAAAAAGCGGAAGGCGGCTTCGTCGTTCGGACGAACGCAGGCGAGTACTTTGGAAAGACGGTCGTAAACGCGGCGGGCGCCGGCGCAAGCGAGATCAACGGATTGCTCGGCGAAAAGACCTACGAGCAGGTCTACGCCGCAGGCGATTATTACATTTTGGACAGCACGCAAGCGGGCGTCGTCAATACGGTCGTTTTCCCGCTTCCCGACGAAAAGGGAAAGGGGATCCTCGTTGCGCCGACGGCGGACGGAAACGTGATCCTCGGACCGACTTCCCGAAAGCTCCCCGCGAATAAGGAGGAAGAAAACGCCGTTACGAGAGAGGGACTGGCGCTCGTCCGCGAGGGGGTTCAACGCTTGATGACGAACGTCAAGATCGGCGAAACGATCCGCGTGTACGCGGGAACGCGCACTTCGGTCGGAAGCGATTTCATCATCGAAGAATCCGAAAAATTCCCCGGCTACTTTATTCTCGCGGGCATCTGCTCCCCGGGCTTAACGTCCGCGCCCGCGATCGGCGAACACGTCGCGCTTTGGGCGGCGAAAAAGCTCGATCTTAAAAGGAAAGAAAAAATGCTTTCTCTCCCCGTGAAGTTCCGTTTGGCGACGTCTTCGCCCGAAGAAATCAAGAAAAAAGCAGAGGAAGATCCCGCGTTCGGCAGGATCGTTTGCCGTTGCGAAAA
>DBVY01000059.1:596-25495 GCA_002308575.1 Christensenella sp. UBA1252 | reverse complement strand
ACGGTGGATGCGATCAAGCGCCGCGTTCGCGCGGGTATGGGGCGTTGTCAAGGCGGTTTTTGTATGCCGCGCGTTATGGAGATCCTCTCGCGCGAGTTGAACGTGCCTTTGACGAAGGTCAGAAAAGGAGATGAGGGCAGCGAGATCGCGCCCTATGAGGTGAAAGACGGCTATGACGGAATTTGACGTTGTTATCATAGGCGGCGGCCCTGCCGGAATGGCGGCTGCGCTCGGCGCGAGAAAGAAAGGAGTTTCGGTTGCGATCCTCGAAAGGGATACGAGGCTGGGCGGTATTTTAAATCAATGTATCCATAACGGATTCGGTTTGCATTATTTCGGCGAGGAACTGACGGGGCCCGAATACGCGGCGCGTTTTTCGAAACAGGTTAAGGAAGACGGCGGCATTTCCGTTTTTCTCGAAGCGATGGTGCTTTCCCTTTCGGAAGACAAGATCGTTCGCGCGGTTTCTCCGACCGAAGGGTATTTGGAGATCAAAGCCAAAGCGATCGTCCTCGCGATGGGTTGCAGGGAGAGGAGTTCGGGCGCGATCGCGCTTGCGGGCACTCGTCCCGCCGGTATTTACACAGCGGGCGCCGCGCAGAGACTTTCGAATATCAGCGGTTGCCTCGTCGGCAAAGAGGTCGTGATCCTCGGTAGCGGCGACATAGGATTGATTATGGCGCGCCGCATGACCGCGGAAGGCGCGAAGGTCAAGCTCGTGATGGAGATCATGCCCTTTTCGAGCGGCTTGAAGCGAAACATCGTGCAATGCTTAAACGATTTCGATATTCCGCTTCGCTATTCCACGACCGTTACGAGGGTAGAAGGCAAGAACCGCCTGACCGGCGTTTATATCGCGCCGGTGGACGAAAAACTTCGCCCCGATCTCTCGAAAGAAGAATTTATTCCCTGCGACACGTTGCTCCTCTCGGTCGGCTTAATCCCCGAGAACGATCTTCTGACGGGAACGTCCGTTGCGATCAGCCCGATCACGAAAGGCGCGGTCGTGGACGAGCACCGTCAAACCTCGCTTGCGGGCGTTTTCTCCGCGGGCAACGTCTTGCACGTGCACGATCTCGTGGATAACGTCAGCGAAGAAGCGTTGATCGCGGGCGAAGCCGCGGCTTTGTACGCGCTCGGCGAACTCAAAGGCGATAGGTCGTTTGCGGTCGAGCCCTCCGGCGGCGTCCGTTACGCGCTTCCGCAAAGGATCACGGCGGCAGAGGGGAAGGTTAAAATTTATTTCAGGGTCGATAAAGTATATAAGGGACGTACCGTTGCGGTAACTTCTCTCGGCGAAGTCGTCAAGAGAAAGAAGACGGCGGTTATGGCGCCCGGCGAAATGCAAAACGTTGAGATCGACGCGTCCTTATTAAAAGGGGACGTCAAGATCTTCTTGGAGGAACAATGAACACGACTTGTATCATGTGCCCGATCGGTTGCGCGCTCTCGGTCAAAGAAGAGGGAGGCGCCGTCGTCGTCAGCGGAAACGGCTGCATGCGCGGGCAAAAATACGGAATCAGCGAATTTACCTGCCCGATGCGGGTCGTAACGACGCTCATTAAAGGGGCGGCGGGCGGCGTCGTCAGCGTTAAGACCAAAGAGCCGATCCCCAAATCCCTCGTTCCCGCGGCGCTCAAAGAAGCGGCGGCTTTCCGCCTTCAAAAGAGCGTGCATACGGGCGAGGTCGTTATCGAGGACGTGGCGGGAAGCGGAGTTCCGTTCGTCGCAACGGCGGAGTTTGAGGCGAAATAATGCTGTATTACGAGTTCAAGGCAAGTTTGGCGAGAGGAGAGATCGCGCCCGTTTATATGCTTTCGGGCGACGATAAGTATTGGGTCGAGCAGGCGTATGCCGACCTTCTTTCGCTGTCTTCCGAACTCGATACCGAAGTTTTGTCCGATGACAGAAGCGTGGACGACGCGATCTTCGGCGTCGGAAATTTTCCGATGATGTCTGAAAAAAAGATCGTCGTCGTACGCGACCGAAAGCTTAAAGACGCCGATATAAAACTCATTGAAACCTATTTGAAAGATCCGGCGCCGACGGGCATTTTGATTTTGTATAATTGCGAGGGCTCCGTCAAAGGTGCGAAGGAATTCGACTTCGGTTTTTTGCAGGAAGGGGAGATCGTTCCCTACGTCGTCCGCCTCGCAACCGAAATGGGCGGCTCGATCGAGGAAGGCGCGGCGCGCAAACTCGTTCGTTTCGTCGAATTTTCGATGACGCGGGTCAAAAACGAATTGATCAAGCTCGTGCCGATTGGAGAGATCACCGAGGCGCTCGTCGAAAAGTACGTCGAACCTTCTTATTCTTATCGCGTGTTCGATTTTACGGACGCGATCGCGCGCGGGAGTTATTCGGGCGCGTACGAGGTTTTGTCCGCACTTGCCGGCAACGCCTACGAATATTCTCCGTTTTTTACTCGCCTGATCGATTACGTGCGCTTGATGCTCCACGTTAAACTCGCGAAAAACGAGCCCGACGCCGAACTCGCGAAAAAGATGGGCGTTTCTCCCTATCCGCTCCAAAAAGCGAAAAAAGCGGCGGCGGCTTATACGTCGCGGCAACTGTTGACGATTTTGATGAAATTGTACGAGCTCGAAGAGGGCTTTAAAACGGGCGAGATCGGCGTTACGAACGCAATGGATCTTGCGATCGCAGAGGCGATCGAAGCGAGGAAAAGATGATCGAACGATTGAAAAAAGCGCCGCCCGCTTTGCTGCTTGCGCTGACGGGGATCGCGTTTTATTTTTCAGAACTTGCGCTTTCGTTAGAGCTTACCTCGGCGGCGGCGTATATCAGCGGCGTTTCGTACGGGGCGCTGATCGTTTCCGTTTCTCTCGGTACGATCGTGTTCGCCGCGTTAATCGCAAAACTGTTGATCTATATTTCTTTTCGAATCGGCGGCGCGATCTTTACGAGAAAGAGCGGTATGCTGTATCCGTTTCCGATCACGTACGGCGATTACACGAGAACGACGTTGGTCTTTGCTTGTCTGTGCCTGACCGTTTGCGGCGTTTTGGGGATCCCCGATCTGTTTTTCCCGACGTTGACGCGCGTTTCCTCGGCGATCCGAAGCGTCGTGACTTGGCTGACCCTCGCTTTGATCGTTCGTTACTTTTTAAAACATAACGCGCACGATTACGATAAAAAAGCGCTTGCCTTCGCGCTCGGCGTAATCCCGCTCGTCCTCGTCTGTGTGACGGTCGTTTTGACGATCGTGGAGGTGATCCGATGAAAAAGATTTTTCTGATCCTTTTCGTTGCGGCGATCGTCTTCGCGTCCTCCTTCGCGCCTTTTGCGGCGGCGGAACCGAGTGACTCTCCCTATGCGTTTGCTCGCGCCTTTGCGACCGCCTATTCCCGTCGTGACGCGGTAAGCGGAGAAGAGCAAACGTCCGCGCTTTTTATCAAGGACGCGCTCGCGAGTTTCGGTTATTCGGTTTCGACGCCCGAATGCAAATATTACGACGCAGATTACTCGGGCGATCTCAAAGAGGTTAAAACTTACACCTACTATCACGTGATCGGAACGCGCGATCTCGGAAAAGAAAAAACAGTTGTGATCGGCGGATATTACGGAGGATTCGCCTCACAGGACGCATACGGAACGGGCGAGGGTGCGGAGATCGCCCTCGGCGTCGGTATTCTGCTTTCGGTCGCGAAAAGGCTCTCCGTAACGCAGTCGGATTACAATATTGCGATCGCGTTTTGGGGCGGCGTTCGGTTCTCGGATTTCAACGTTGAAAAATGCGGCGTTTCCTTGGACAAAGTCGCGCTCTATATCGGCGTGGACGCCGTCGCGGCGGGCACGCACGATTACCTCTATTGCGACGACGTTCCGCGTTCGCACGAAAAGTATTTCCGCAACGTCGTTTTTTCCGTCGGCGCCGAACTGTCGGAGCCTCCCACGTTTAAACGTGCCCTTTCTCTTTATTCGGAAGAAGGCGCCTATACCTATACCCACCTCGGATTGATCGGCGTAAATCACGATTTTATGAATCGGGATATTCCCTGCGCGGCGTTCGTCGGCGGCGATTGGGAAGAGGATTGCGGACTTTACCGCTATAACGGAAAAACCGAGATTTCCGGCACAAATCTCGACACGATCGACGAGATCGACAAGCGAAACGGCGGCAAGGAAAAGACGGCGGCGCGGCTTCAAGGCGTTTCGGATGTCATCGTAAACGCGGTCGGCGGCGAAGGGCTGAAAAATGCGCTCGATTCCGCCGAAAAGGAGATCTCCGGCGCCGATCTGGACAGCAAACTCGCGTACGCTTTGATCACGTTTATCGGCGGCGCGGCGGCGATCGCGTTCTTCCTTTTGTTGATGTTCCGTCAGGGAAAGGACAGAAGAGAAGAGGTTTGGCAGGAAACCTTTGAAAGAAAAGATATACGTCCCGAGGACGTTTTCCCCGATCCCGAGGAGAAAAAAGAAGAGCCGTCGGATCGAAATGATGACGACGTGTTCAGATTTTAATTCAATTCGCTTTATTTTTTGCGCGCGGTATATTATACTTTGTTTAGGTTTAGTTATGAGGTGCGCGTATGGAAGGGCTCAAAAATTATTTTAAGAATTTAAGCTGGATTTCGATTGCGGACGCGGTCGTTCTCATCGTTTTTCTCGTTGCGGTAACGGTTTTCTTCTTCCGCAAAAAGAATTACAAAGTAGGAATGTTCTTCGTTTTATTCTCGTTGCTCTTCGTCGGGATAGACGTTTGCGTTTCGCTGTTCGATCTCAAAGCGTTGTATTTTACGCGGGAGATCTTCCGCTTCCTCTCGATCATTTTCATCGCGGCGAGCGCGGTCGTTTATCAATCCGACCTCAAACTTCTGTTCGCGAAGTTCGGCGGTCAGGCGGAAGAAAACGTTTACGCGAAATTGCATAACACCCGAAATGAGGACGATCTCCGTTACGCTTCTGGCGAGATCGTAAAGGCTTGCCAAAACCTCGCGAAAAATAACATCGGCGCGCTGATCGTCGTTTGCCCGACCATCATCTCCTCCAATATGTTGGATACCGGTATTCGCCTGAACGCCGTTTTGTCCGCGCCTCTCATCGAAAGCATTTTCAATCCCCACGCGCCTTTGCACGACGGCGCCGCCATCATCAAAAACAATATGGTTCTCGCAGCGGGTTGCTTCTTGCCCCTCTCGCAGAATCCTTCGATCAGTAAAGATCTCGGAACGCGCCACCGCGCGGCGGTCGGTATTACCGAGGAAAGCGACGTTTTGACGATCGTCGTCAGTGAGGAAACGGGTATCATTTCCCTCGTTCAAAACGGCGATATCAAACGTTATATGACGGGCGAAAAACTGATGGACGCGTTGGACGAAGCGTTCGGCATCACGGACATCAGTCGCAGAAAAACGAGAAATTTCGGGGTGGGCGGAAGAAGATAAAATGAATTCGATCGTTAAAATACCTCGCGTGCTCTTGCCGAAAGAGTGCGTGGATCTGAAAAAATGGGCGGTCATCGCTTGCGATCAATTTACCTCGCAAGGCGAGTATTGGCAGAAACTCAAAGACGAATGCGGAGAGGTTTCCGCGTTGAACGTTATTTTTCCCGAATACTATTTGGATAAAGGAGATATGGACGCGCGGATCGAAAGGATCAACGCGTATATGAAAAAATATCTCGGTGAAGGCGTTTTCCGCGAGGTAAACGGCTTTATCTTGACCGTTCGCGAAACGAGTTACGGCAGGCGCCGCACGGGGCTTCTCGTTGCGCTCGATCTCGAAGCCTACGATTTTACGACGGGCACGCTTCCCGTCCGCGCGACCGAAGCCACGGTCAAAGAAAGGCTTCCCGTTCGAATCAAGATCCGCCGAAACGCGCCGCTCGAATTGCCCCACGTCCTTTTGTTGGTGGACGACAAAGAAAAGACGGTGATCGAGCCCCTTCTCGCAAGCGTTTCCGAAGCGGACAAGTTGTACGAATCCGAGCTCAATATGTCGGGCGGTTCGATCCGCGGTTATTTGATCAAGGACGGTAAAGCGGCGATCAAAGCGATCGACGCGCTCGGATCCAAAGAGCGCAGCGAAAAGCTGTACGGTTCGGATAGACCCTTCATCTTCGCCGTCGGCGACGGCAATCACTCGGTCGCCACCGCGAAACTTTTGTGGGAAGAAACCAAAAAGACGATCCCCGAAAAGGATTGGGAACATCATCCCGCGCGTTACGTTCTCGCGGAAGTCAACAATCTGTATGAGGAAGATCTCGCGTTCGAGCCGATCCACCGCGCGGTGTTCGGCGTAAACGAAGATTTTATTCGTTCGATGCAAGCGTCGCTTTCGGGCGACGGACACGTGACCGTTTTGTATCGCGACGAAATGTATTCCGTTTCCGTTCCGAGCGGCGCGCCCGAAGCGGTCAAACGCATTCAGGAATTTATCGACGAATATATCGCGTTGCACGAAGGCGCGGCGGTCGATTATATCCACGGCGACGATAACCTTTCGAAAGTGGCGGCTTCGCGCGACGGCGTCGCGATCTTTATGCCGGTTTTGAAAAAGGAAGAGCTTTTCCCGTACGTCGTTCGTAACGGATCGCTCCCGAGAAAAACGTTCTCGATGGGCGAGGCGGAAGAAAAGCGCTATTATTTGGAAAGCAGAAGGATCAAATAGAGGCAGGAGGTTCGGACAATGAAAGTTTGCAAATTCGGCGGAAGCAGTATGGCTTCGAGCGACACGATCAAGCGCGTCGCGGACATTATCAAATCGGACGAGAAACGAAAATACGTCGTCGTTTCCGCGCCCGGTAAACGCTTTACCAAAGACATTAAAATCACGGACAGTTTGTTGAACTGTTATGCCGAGAGCAAAAAGGGAAAGAAAGTCGAAGAGCTTTTCAAGCCGATCCGCGATCGCTTTACCGAGATCGCCGAAGGCCTCGGCGTCGACAAACAGTTGGACTTGAATTCCGTCTTCGCCTCGATCGAAGAGGGGATCAAGCTTTCTTCCGCGCCCGACTTTGCGGCGGCGCAAGGAGAAAGGCTTTCCGCGATGATCCTCGCGGCGTATCTCGGCTATACCTTTATCGACGCGAAAGAAGTCATTCGTTTCTCGGATAACGGCGTTTTCAATGCGGAGTACACGAACGACGTCGCGCAGAAACTTCTTTCCGGCATCGACACCGGCGTCGTGATCCCCGGCTTTTACGGCAGCACGTCCACGGGAAGGATCGTAACCTTTTCGCGCGGAGGAAGCGACGTTACGGGCGCGATCATCGCGCGCGCCGTCAAAGCGGAACTTTACGAAAACTGGACGGACGTAAACGGATTTTTGACCGCCGATCCTCGGATCGTCAATAACCCGAAGCAGATCCCCGAGCTCTCTTACCGCGAACTGCGCGAGCTTTCGTATATGGGCGCGAACGTTTTGCACCCCGAAAGTATTTTCCCCGTTCGCAAAGCGAATATCCCGATCAATATCAAAAACACCTTCGATCCCGAAAACCCCGGCACGTTGATCCTGCCCGGCGTGATCCAGCACGATCGCCTGATCACGGGCATTGCGGGAAAGAAAGGGTTCGTCAGCATCTTGATCGAAAAATCCATGATGAATAACGAGATCGGATTTACGAGAAAACTTTTGTCCGTTCTCGAAAACCTGAATATGAGTTTCGAGCATCTCCCGAGCGGTATCGACACGATGACGTTGATCCTCGCCGACACCGAGATCGGAAACAAAATGCAAGAGCTCGTCGGCGGCATTCGCGAGGCGGTCAGTCCCGATCGTTTGGAGATCCAAAGCGACCTCGCGTTGATCGCAACGGTCGGTCACGGAATGGCGTATAAGCCCGGCACGGCGTCGAGGCTGTTTACCGCCTTGTCCCGCGTCGGCGTCAATATCAAGATGATCGACCAAGGATCGAGCGAACTCAATATCATCGTTGCGGTCAAAGGCGACGATTACGAGAAAGCGATTAATGCGATTTACGAAGAATTCATTAATTAAGTAAGGTGAAGGAGAAAAAATATGATTTATGCGGGCGTTGACGTCGGAGGAATGAGTATTAAATGCTGTCTTGCGAAAGAAAGCGGAGAGATATTGATCAAGGATAGTTTTAAAACGAAGGATGGGCTTACCTGCGCCGAAATGGGCGAACAGATCGCCTTGTTTTTGAAAGGGCTTGCCGCGAAAATCGAGATCGAAGAGCGTCAAATCATCGCGGTCGGGATCGGAACGCCCGGCACGGTGGACGGCGAAAAGGGCATGATCGCGTATTCGAATAATATCAGGCTCAAAAACGCGCCGATCGTAGCCGAGGTCAAGAAGCATTTGAACGTTCCCGTTTTCGTGGAGAACGACGCGAACGCCGCCGCGCTCGGCGAAGCGGTTTACGGCGCGGCGAAAGGGCTTTTCAACGTGGTTTTGGTCACGCTCGGCACGGGCGTTGGCACGGGGATCATCGCGAACGGAAAGATGATCACGGGCAAAGGCGGTTCGGGCGCGGAAGGCGGTCATATCGTAATTAAAATGGGCGGCGAGCCTTGCACCTGCGGAAATAAAGGTTGCTTCGAAGCCTATGCGTCCGCTTCGGCGCTTTTGAGGCAAACCGCGAGAGAAGTCGAGCGCCGCCCCGACAGCCTGCTCGCCAAGCTTTGGAAAGAAAAGGGCGCAAGTGGGATCGTTCCGTTCGACGCCTGCAAGGCGGGAGACGCCGCAGGGCGCAAAGTCATTCGGAATTACGTCGCGTACGTTTCGCAGGGCATTGCGGCTCTTGTCAATATCTTCCGTCCGGACGTCGTTTTGATCGGCGGCGGGATCAGCAATCAGGGCGATTACTTTATCAAGAAAGTTTCGAAAAGGGTCAATTCGATCGTGTACGGCGCCGGCGTGAACGATGACGTCGTGATCAAAGCGGCGGAACTGAAAAACGACGCGGGGCTTTTGGGCGCGCTTGCTTTGGCGGTCAGAGGCGTTCGCGGACTTAAATAAAACATGCGTACGCTTTTTGTCTATTACAGCTACACGGGAAACGGAGACGCGGTCGCCGCGTATTTCGCGGAGAAAGGCACGGACGTCAGAAAGGTTCAACCCGAGAAATCGTTGCCGCGCTCCTTCTTTTTGGGTATGATGGCAGGCGGTTTCTTGGCGGGGATCNNCGGGCATAAGAGCAAGCTCGTCGGGTTCGATCCAAGCGTTGAAGGCTATGATCGAGTCGTGATCGGTTCGCCGATCTGGAACGGCCGATTGAGTTGCCCGATCAATGCCGTGCTTGCCTCGTTGAAGCTCGGCGAAACCCCCGCTTCTTTCGTCCTTTATGCGGGCGGCGGCGAGGCGCCGAAAGCGGTCAAACGCCTCGCAAAAGAATATCCGAACGCAAGCATCGTCGTTCTCAAAGAACCGAAAAAGTACGAGAGCGAGCTTGCGAAACTGGACGTCCTATTCGATTCGAACGGAGAAGTTTGATAGATCGGATTCAGCCTCATGTGGCGTTGCAGCTTATACGGCGTTTTAGTCGAAAGCAGGCTTCGTGCGCGCGCGGAAAGAAAAGGATAAGAGCGGAAGCCTCCTTTCTCGGGGCTTTACTTATCTTCGGCGGCGTGGTATAATAGACGTTGCCGAAAGGCGAAAAGGTGCAATATGAAAGTTTGGAAAGTCGTTGGCGTAAAATCGCTTTCAATGGAAGAAGAAACGGGGGATCTCCGCCCGGATTATGTAAAAGTCAAGGTAACGAAGCTCGGTTTGTCGAGCGCCGATATCGCGGTGTATGAAGGCGCCGCGGAGGTTGCGCTCCCGATCGTTCCGGGTCGTATCGCCACGGGCTTTATCAGCGAAGCGAACCCCGGAAGCCGTTTCCGTAAGGGCGAAAGAGTCCTTCTTTCTCCGTATATGAAGGACGCGAAGGGTCGGCTTAAAGTCAGAGGGGTGGACGAAAACGGCTATCTCGCGGATTACGTCGTCGTTCCCGAGCAATGCGTCTATTCCTTGCCCGAAAGCATAACCGAAGATATGGGCGTTTTCGCCGAATACATCTCGATCGCCGCGGCGCTGACGGATCGGCTCGACCTGAAACACGAGCAGTACGTTGCGATCCTCGGCGCGAATGCGCTCGGCTTGATCTTCGCCCAACTTGCGATCTATTATCAGGCGATCCCGATCATCATCGATAAATCGGATAAAAAGCTCGAAGACGCCGCCGATTACGGCATCTATTACAGGGTCAATTCTTCCAAGCAGGATGCGGCGAAGCGTATTCGTCAGATCACCTGCGGCAGAATGGCGGATTGCACGGTCTTCGAATGCCGTTCTTCTCAGCAACCGCAGCTCGCGTTCTCGCTGACCGCGGAAGGCGGAAAGGTCGGTATCGTCGGCTACGACACGTTCGTCGGCAAACTGACCGCGGATATTTCCGCGATCATGGGCAGGCAGCTCTCCGTTGTCGGGATCAATAACGGCTCTTCGGATATGAACGCGGCGATCAATTTGCTTGCGAACGAGGTCGTAAAGGTCGATAACCTCATCGATAAAACGGTCGAATTCCTTGCGGCGCCCGTTGCGTTTACCGAAGCGATGGACGCGGACAACAACTATTTGAAGACGTTGATCAAATGTTGACGAAAGGTGAATCATAAAGAAAAAACGCTACCGATCGGTAGCGTTTTTTTGTATTTTGTTTTTATCAAAACAGATGCGGGAAGTAATAGCGCAGATAGCTTTCGCAGACCGCGATCGCGGCGAAAGCCGTTTGGGATTCGTTTACGGTGACGCCGTCCAAAGAATTGAAAGAGGAGAGCGTGGAAAGGGCGGTGAGTAGCTCGCTCCAAGTTGCGGTTTCGGCGCCTTGGACGGGGTCGTGCGCCGGCAAATTGAGCAAGGCGGAGAGAGAGGCTTCGTCCCTTGAAAGGACGGTACAGCAGGCGTCCGCAAAGAGATCGAACGCATTTTTCTCGGAAGTGGAAAGCTTTTGATAGGCGCGATACAAGACCTGCAACGTATACACCTTTTCGCCGAGTTCTACGTCTTTATTCGGGATCTTGACGAAGCGGTCGCCGTTGTAATAACCCAAGGCGGTGCCTTCGAGCATAAAGTAATCGTCGTATTCGCCCGCGCGCGCTTCGTATTCTTCTTTCGTTATCTGCGTCGCGTTCCAAGTTTCGTATACGTAGCCGTAGTACAAAACCTCGTCCGTTTTGACGTAGGAACCGCCGTGAACGAGGCGCGCGGATGCGCTTTCGAAAAAGGCGGACGCGTACGAGATCGCGGCCTCGAAATGATCGAGGATGACCTTCGCGAGATCTTTGAAGTACTGTTTGACGGCGAGCATATTTTCAACCTGCTCGGGCGTGAAATCGGAAGGAATTTCATATTCGTCGATCACTTGGGTCAGTTGCTCGTATAAAAACGCTTTCGCGCCGTCGGAAATGGTTTTCGTTTGGATCAGGGACGCGGAAAGGGATTGGAAAAGGGTGTTCAGCTCTTTCGTGCCGACGGAAGATAACCCGTCGTTGAAAATGCCCGAAACGAAGGAGTCGTCAAGGTCCGCATTCAGCGCAAACAGGAGCGACGCTACTTTGCGGCAATCCGCTTGGGAATAGGGGAGGTCGGTCGAGATCGAAGAAGCGACCGAATAATAGAGCTCGCCCGCTCTTTCGGGGCTGACCGCGTTCGCGATCGCGCCGAGCGCTACGTAGACGGTTTTTATCGACTCTTTCGAAAAAGCGCCGTCGTATAAGCCGATCAGTACGTCCGTGATACCGTTCGCCTTTTCTTTGAGCGCGCGCAAAGAAGCAACGATCTCCGCTTTTTCGAATCCGGCTTCCGTCAGCGCGGAAAGCAATTTTTCCGCGATTTCCGCGTTTGTATCCCCTTCGGGGATCGCGGCGCTCGTCACTTCGAGCGAAAGCGCGTTTAAGTCGGTCGAAGCATCGGGTTCGCGCTCTTTATCGCAAGAAAAAAGCCCCGTTACGAGAACGAGAACCGTCAAAAGGATCGATAGCGTGCGTAAAAAGTGCTTCATATTTATATAATATAACACAAAAATCCGATTTCAGTCAATAACGGAAAAAGGCGGTTAGCGGCTTTCTTCCGTTCGTAGCGGTTTTTTCTCGAAAAGTTCCTTCGTTTCGGTCAAAATTATCGCGATCAACATCAGAGAGAACCCGATCCATTCTCGCGCCGTCAAACGCTCGCCGAGGAAGATTACGCCGCCGAGAAGGGAAAAGCAGGATTCGAAACTCATGATCAAAGAGGCGGCGGTCGGATTCGTGTCCTTTTGCCCGAGGATTTGGAAGGTGTAGGCGATGCCGCAAGAGCAAATACCCATATACAAGAAAGAGGGATAGAAAGCGAGAATGCGTGAAACGGAGATGGCTTTATGCTCGAAGATCAAGGAGAGGATCAGCGACAGAAGCCCGCAAACGACGAACTGCGCGCAACTGAGCTTTACGCCGTCCGTTTTGTTCGTAAAAGCGTCCACGACCGCGATATGGCAGGCGAACGCAACCGCGCAACCGATCAAACAAAGATCTCCCGCATTGATCGTAAATTTTCCCTTTACGCAGATAAAATATAGCCCGACGACCGCGATCAAAACGGAAATATACATGATAAAACCGCTTTTCTTGCCCGTAAACAATCCGATCACAGGCACCAAAACGATATACATCGCGGTAATGAAACCCGCTTTGCCCGCTTCGAGGTTCATATGCATTCCGAACTGTTGCAGGTTGGTCGCGCAGGCGAGAACGGCGCCGCAACAGACGCCTCCGAGGATCAGCGTCCGCACGCTTTTTTTGCTCTCTTCTGCGGATAAAACGGGCTTTTCTCCGCGCTTTGCTTTGATTCTATCCAAAAGGAGCGCAACGGGGAAAAGGACGACGGCGCCGATCATGGAACGGACGGCGGTAAAGATAAAAGGAGGGATCTTATCCGTTGCCTGAACGACGAACGCCATGCCCCAAAGCAGGGCGGCGATCAAAAGCATCGAATAGCGAATAAGTTTGGTTTTGTTCAGCGCGCGTTCCATAGATATAGAGTATGAAAAAGCGCCGAAAAAGTCAAACGATTTCGCTTTTCGCGCGCGTTCGGGGCGCGCGTTATTGACAAATTATAGGATACATATTATAATTTTTTATATGGAAAAAACGAACGCGATGCGGATTTTGGAACAAAAGGGAGAGGCGTACGAAGGGACGTGGCTTTCTTCGATTCCGAAAGACGGCGTGGAGTCGGCGGCGATGATCGGCGCGGAAAAAGAGCGCGTTTTCAAAACTCTCGTGACCGAAGGCTCCGATCTTTCGTATTACGTCTTCGTGATCCCGGTCGCCGAAACGCTCGATTTGAAAAAAGCCGCGAAAGCGGTCGGCGTCAAAAGCGTGGCGATGCTTCCGCAGAAAAAGCTATTCCCTTTGACGGGGTACGTACACGGCGGGTGCAGTCCGATCGGTATGAAAAAGCAATTTACGACGGTGTTTGACGAAACCGCGATTTTGTTCGATTCCATTTACACGAGCGCCGGAAAGCTCGGCGTTTTCCTGAAAGCGGCGCCCGCTTCCTTTGAAAGAGTTACGGGTGCAACCTTTAAAGATCTGATCGTATAGGCGGAGAATATGAAGAATATCGAAGTGTCGGGAATCCAAAAAAGTTTTGACGGAAGAGAGATCCTCCATTCCGTTTCTTTCAAGATAAAAGCGGGCGATTTTCTCTCGATCACGGGCGAAAGCGGAAGCGGAAAAAGCACGTTGCTCGCGATTATGGGCGGCGTCCTCAAACCGGACGGCGGAACCGTTACGATCGGCGACGCGGAGATCACCTCGCTTTCCGAAAAACAGCTTGCGGTCTTGCGCCGCACGAAGATCGGTTTCGTGTATCAATTCTTTAATCTCGTCCCGACGATGACCGTTCGGGATAACATTTTGCTCCCCGTGCGCCTCGCGGGCGGGCGTGTCGCGGATTATGAGGAAAAGCTCGCAAAACTCGTGGAATTTACCCGTCTTTCGAACGTGCTGTCTTCCTATCCGGACGTGTTGTCCGGCGGCGAGCAACAACGCGCCGCGATCCTGCGCGCGCTGATCCACGATCCGGACGTGATCTTTTTGGACGAGCCGACCGGCAACCTCGACAGCGAGAACGCGCGCGGCGTGATGGAGCTTTTAAAAGATCTCAATAAAACGTTCGGCGTGACCGTCGTTCAGGTTACGCACAGCGAGCAGGGCGCCTCTTACGGCAACAGCCGTATCCTCGTCAAGGACGGATCGATCGAAACATGTTCCTGAAAAGTCTTTTTTTGAACCTAAAACGCAAGATAGGCGAGCCTATCTTGATCGTTTTGACCGTCGCGCTTGCGGTCGCGACCTTTCTTTCCGCGATCGCTCTCCGCGATTCGATCGAGCGGGAAGCGATCCGCTCCTATCGCTCCTTTTCGGGTCGCTCCGAGATAGAAGCGGTTTACGCGGGCGAGGATGAAGCGTTTTATCTGACGGGCGGTTCGACGGAATATGAGAAGTTGAAGGCGGCGGCGGAAGACGTCGGCGCGCTTCATGCGGGCTATTTTTTCTATGCGTCGGCGTCGGCGTCGAGCGATTCTTTCGCGCGGATCTATTCCGCCGATTTTTCCGATCTTTCCGAATATAATCCCGTTTCCGTTTCGAAAGGCGAGATCGCGTCTTCCAGAACGGGGGCTGTCCTTTCCGCGTCCTTCGCCGAGAAGATCGGCGTTGCCCTCGGCGGTAATTTCGTCCTTTCACGTTATGGCGGAAATCAAAAGGTGACGCTGACCGCGATCGCGTTCGCGGAAGAAGAAGGCGTCTTTTTGTCCTCGGATATCCTCGTTTCCGAAAATGTGGCTTCAAGACTCGTTTCGCTTGGGGACGGCGTTACGGTTTACAATAAGTTTTTTATTGATTTTTCCGCACAAAAGATCGAAGCGCTCGGGCTGGATCGTAAGGGTGCGACCGATAAACTCGCCGCGGACGCGCCGAGCTTTACTTTCGCTTCTCCCGTAAACGAAGAAAACGTGGAAACGACCCTTTCCTACCAAAGCGCGCTTCTTGCCGTGATCGCTTCGCTCGTGGCGGCGATCGGTGCGGTTTTGATTTACAGCGCCGTTTCTCTCGTTATGAAAAACAGGATCTCGCTTTGCTCGCTGTTTATGAGCGCAGGGGCAACGCGCACCCAACTGTTCGGCTATCTTGCGGCGGAGATCCTTTTGTACGCCGTGTTCGGTTCTGCGGCGGGCATCGGGCTTTCGTTCGGCGTTGCCGCTTTGTTTTCCGCAGTCGGTTCTTTCTCGGCGGGCGCGATCTCGGTCGGGCCGCTGATCTGTCTTTTCGGAATGCTGTTCGGAGTGGCGCTCGCGTTCCTTTCTTCTCTCGTTCCGATCCTGCGCCTGTCCGGAACGTCGCTATACGACGCGTTGCATTTCTCAACGCCCGTTGCGCGCGAACGTGCTTTCCCCGCGCTTGTCGGCGCGATCGTTTTCCTTGCTTTTTTGCTGGCGCTTGCGTTTGCCGCGCCGCGGTTTTCGCTCGTGCTCGGTGCCTTTGCGTTTTTGTCCGCTTTCGCCCTGATCTTGGCTTTGGCACCGCTTGCCGTCCGTGGAGTCGGCGAGCTCGTGATGCGTGTTGCGAAAGGGGGAAAGGTCGGTGCTTTGTACGTGGCGGCGTCCGCTTCGCATAAGCAAAAGCACGCCTATTCGGGCGCACGTATTTTCGCGGTTTCCGTCGCGGCGGTCGTAACGGTCGCCGCTCTCTGCTTTGAGGCGGAGAGCCAGCTCGTTTCTTTCGATAAACTCTTTAAAACGGACGTTCTCGTAACTTGTGCCGAGGGCGACGCGCCCGTCGTTCTCGATTCGCTTCGGGCGGAAGAGGGAGTGCGCGGCGCCTATCTTGCCTATCTCGAAACCAAATGCGCGATCGAAGGCGGCGACGGAACGGTGACGCTCGTTGCCGTGCGCGCGCAGGAAGCGACCGCCGCGCTCGATCTCGGAGCGTTCGGTTTTCGTTTTGAGGAGATCGCGGGCTCGCGCAAAGCGGCGGTCAGTCGCGGTTTCGCATTGAAGCGCGGATTGAACGTCGGAGATCCTTTCGCCGTCAAATTGAACGGGGAGTACGTGCCTTTTACCGTAGCCGCATTGACCGATACGCCGATCACGATCGTATTTACCGATCTGTCGGGGCTCGGCGTTTCTCCGAACGCCTGTTTGGCGGGAACGGACGGGGAAAAGGTTTTCGACCGTCTGTCCGAAAAATATTCTTTGATCGGAGCGGTGACGCGCGTAAAGGACGTTTTTGCGTACGTAACTTCGCTCGCCCGTTCGTACTTGCGTATTTTTAAATTCTTTAACGTCCTCGTGATCGCGTTCGCCGCGATCGGCTATGCGAACGCGCTTCTTGCGTCCTTGCGCGACAGAAAGCGCGAATTCGAGATCTTGGCGGCGGTCGGCGCAGGCAGATCGGACAGAATAAAGATCCTCGCTTTCGAAAATGCGATCGTGATCCTTTCGTCCGCCGTGCTCGGCGCGATCTTCTCCGTCGCGCTTTTGTTTATCGTCCAAAACGCTTTGAAAGGGCTGGGGTTGTATTTCAGCCTTTTGTATTGAAAAAGAGTTGTTTCGTTCGCGAAAAAGGTCGGAACCCGTCGCTTTTCGTCTTATTTATTAAAATATATAAATAAATTTGCGCAAATGGCGAAAAATCGTTGACTTGTATTTTGCGCGAAAGTATAATAACAGTACATAAAGTAATCCTACGAGGTGAAACAGCAATGAAAGAATCCATCCATCCCGAATACAGAAAAGCAAAAGTGGTTTGCGCTTGCGGCAACACTTTCGAAACGGGCACCACGAAAAAGACGGACGTTATCTCCGTTGATATTTGTAACAAATGCCACCCGTTCTTCACCGGCAAGCAAAAACTCGTTGATACCGGCGGCAGGGTCGAAAAGTTCAACAACCGCTATAACAGAAACAAATAATTAAAACCAAAGTGCGTTGTTGAAATCGGCAACGCATTTTTTATTGTTCGAAAAGGAAGTCGGGCGCGTTTTGCGTTCCGAAGTCTTTTGCGAAAAATGCCCTTTCGGGCGATAGGAAAAAGCGATGAGAAAATTTGTGTCCAAGATCGGCGGTCAGGCAGTGCTGGAAGGCGTTATGATGCGCGGCGAGAAAAGCGTCGCCACAGCCGTTCGCACGTCCGACGGAAGGATCGAGGTGGAAACGGAACGCATTCCGCAAGAGGAAAAGTGGTGGAAGAAGGTTCCGATCCTCCGCGGTTTTCTCAGCTTTTTTTATATGATGATCGTCGGCTCGAAAGTCTTAACCCGTTCCGCCGAACTCTACGGCGAAGATATGGGCGAGCCGAGTAAATTCGAGCTTTGGCTTGCGGAAAAGAGCAATAAGAGTGTAATGGATATCGCGATCGTGATCGGCGTCTTTCTCGGCGTGTTGTTCGCGATCGGGCTTTTCGTGGCGCTTCCCGTCGGGGTCGTGACCCTGTTTGAGTATATCCCCGGTTTCAAAGGCGTCCATTACGTTTGGCGCAATCTCGTCGTCAGCGGCGTGCGCCTCATGATCCTGCTCGGATATTTGGTCGTCGTTTCTCTCGTGCCCGATATCAAGCGCGTGTTTATGTATCACGGCGCCGAGCATAAGGTCATCACCTGCTTCGAGCAGGGCGAAGAGCTGACCGTTGAGAACGCGCGCAAAATGACCCGATTGCACGATCGTTGCGGAACGAGTTTCCTCGTGATCACGGTATTCGTCAGCGTTCTTGCGAGCGCGTTTTTGCCTGCGTTCGATCACGTCGGAAACAAAATGGTTTCCTTCCTGTTGCGTTTCTCCACGAGGCTTGCGCTCTTGCCCGTTGTCGCGGGCGTTTCTTACGAAGTTTTGAAAGGTCTTGCGAAATTCGACAACGCGTTCGTTCGCATTTTGAAAAAGCCGGGTTTGTGGTTTCAGCTTTTGACGACCCGCGAGCCGGACGATTCGATGCTCGAAGTTTCTTTGACTTCTTTCAAGGCGGTTATGGAAATGGACGCGGACGAAACGATCCCCGTTCGTAAATTCAATATCCGTAAAGATTATCGTTTGGTGCGCCGCGAAGCGCTGTCTTACTTAAAAGAAAACGAAGAGGCGGAAACGCTCGTCGATTGGATCTCCGCTTTTTATTTAAAGGTCGAAAGGAGCGAGATCCCCGCGCTCGAACTGATCGATGAGGACGCGGCGACCGCGATCAAGGAAGCCGCGAAGAAGGTCGGAGAGGGCGAGCCGTTGCAGTACGTGCTCGGTGAAACCTCGTTTTACGGCGTAACGATTAAAACCGACGCGCGCGCTTTGATTCCGCGCGGCGACACCGAGTTTTTGGTGGAAGAAGCGTTAAAGCGCGATCTGTCCGAAGGAAAGCGCGTTTTGGATATCTGCACGGGGAGCGGCGCGATCGCGCTCGTGCTCGCTTTGAAAACGGAAGCGGAAGTAACGGCGTCGGATATAAGCGAGGAAGCGTTATCTCTCGCGAAAGAGAATGCGGAAGCGCTCGGCGCGAGCGTAACTTTCGTAAAGAGCGATCTTTTCGAGGCGATCGAGGGATCGTTCGATCTGATCACGGCGAACCCGCCCTATATCCCAAGCGCGGAGATCGAAAAGCTGGACGCAAACGTTCGTAAAGAGCCGACCCTTGCGCTTGACGGCGGCGAGGACGGCTTGGATTATTACAGAAAAATTCGTTCCGCGGCGTTCGAACATTTGAACGCGGGCGGCGCGCTGATTATGGAGATCGGCTTCGATCAAGGGGGCGCGGTAAGCGCGCTGTTCGAATCGATCGGAAAGGTTACGGTTACGAAAGACCTCGAAAATCACGACCGTGTTGTGACCGTGGAGAAAGAATGATCGAGAAATTGAAAAAGATGAAAATTCGGTTTGACGAGCTGAACGAAAAGCTCGCCGATCCGCAAGTGATCGCTCGGCAGGACGAGTGGCAAAAAGTTGCGAAGGAACACGCCGCTCTTTCTGAGATCATGGTGAATTACGACGCGTACCTGCGCGCCGAAAGCGATCTCGCGGAATGCGATCGAATTTTGAAAGAAGAAAAAGATCCCGAGCTTTTGGCGCTTGCCGAAGAGGAAAAGCAGGAAGCGAAGGAAAAGACGGAAACGCTGAAAGAAACCTTGAAGATCCAGCTTCTCCCGAAGGACCCGAACGACGATAAGAACGTCGTGATCGAGATCCGCGCGGGAACGGGCGGCGAAGAGGCGAGTTTATTCGGCGCGGTCTTAATGAGAATGTATATGCGCTTCGCCGAGCGTATGCGGTGGAAAACCGAAGAGGTTGATATCAATATGACCGATCTCGGCGGCGTAAAAGAAGCGGTGTTTTTGGTTTCGGGCAAAGGCGCGTACAGTAAGTTGAAGTACGAGAGCGGCGCACATCGCGTCCAACGCGTTCCCGCAACCGAATCGCAAGGCAGGATCCATACTTCGGCGGCAACGGTCGCCGTCCTTCCCGAAGCGGAGGACGTGGACGCGTCGTTCAATCCCGCCGATTTGAAGATCGACACCTATCGCGCAGGCGGCGCGGGCGGGCAGTACGTCAACAAGACGGAAAGCGCGATCCGCATCACGCATATCCCGACCGGGCTCGTCGTTACCTGTCAGGACGAAAAATCGCAGATCAAGAATAAAGAAAAAGCGATGAAAGTCCTGAAATCGAAGCTGTACGATTATTACCGTTCGCAAGCGGATAAAGAGTACGCGGAGAAAAGGAAAGCGCAGGTCGGCAGCGGCGACAGGAGCGAGCGGATCCGCACCTATAATTATCCGCAGGGGCGCGTGACCGATCATAGAATCGGTATGACGCTTTACAGCTTGGAACAGTTTTTGGACGGCGATATGCTCGAAATGATCGAAGCGCTCGCCCTGAACGAACAGAACGAACTGCTGAAAAACAGCGACCAATAGGAGGCAGGTATGATTTTTTACAACACGCACAAGCATCTGTTGCAGGAGCAAACCTATTCGTACAGTTTGCAGGACGTGGCGGAGCCCAATCTCTTCCGCGAGTTTTTCGATTACGAAAATGTGCCTCGCACGGCGTTCGACTTCTTTACCGTTCCGATGAACACGCCGGAAAATCTTTGGATCACCGACACGACGTTCCGCGACGGGCAACAATCGATGCAGCCGTTTACGGTCGAACAGATCGTCGAGCTCTATAAAATGCTGCATCGCCTCGGCGGCAAAAAAGGCGTCGTAAAGCAAAGCGAGTTTTTCCTTTACAGCGAAAAGGACAGAGCGGCGGTTCGAGCCTGCCAAGAGCTCGGTTACGAGTTCCCCGAGATCACGAGCTGGATTCGCGCGACAGATTCCGATTTTGAACTCGTCAAAGAGATGGGGATCAAGGAAACGGGCGTCCTCGTCAGCTGTTCGGACTACCACATTTTCAATAAATTGCATTTGACCCGCGCGCAAGCGATGGACAAATATCTTTCAATTATCAAAAAAGCGCTTGATAGAGGCATCGTGCCCCGCGCCCACCTCGAAGATATCACGAGGGCGGACTCCTACGGCTACGTCGTTCCGTTCGTGCGCGAGTTGATGAAGCTCTCCAAAGAGAGCGGGATCCCGATCAAAGTGCGCGCCTGCGACACGCTCGGATACGGTGTGACCTATCCCGGTTCGTCGCTCCCGAGAAGCGTTCCGAGAACGATCTACGGTTTGTGGCGTTACGGCGAAGTGCCTTCCGAGCAAATGGAATGGCACGGGCATAACGATTTTTATAAGGTCGTAACGAACGCCGCCACGGCTTGGCTGTACGGCTGTTCCGCCGTCAACTGCGCGCTCCTCGGCATCGGAGAGCGCACCGGTAACTGTCCGCTCGAAGCGATGGCGGTCGAGTACGCCTCTTTGAAAGGCACGACGGACGGTATGGATCTTTCGGTCATCACCGAGATCGCGGAGTACTTCAAGCGTGAAATCGGCTATAAGATCCCGCCGCGCACGCCTTTCGTCGGCAGGGATTTCAACGTGACCCGCGCGGGCGTACACGTGGACGGTCTTATGAAGGACGAAGAGATCTATAACATCTTCAACACCGCGAAGATTTTGAATCGTCCCCCGACGGTTTGCGTCGATAACAATTCCGGCTTGGCGGGTATCGCGTACTGGATCAACAATAACTTCAATTTGCCCGAGGAAGAGAAGGTCAAAAAGAGCGACCCGATCATCGCGGCGGTCAAACAAAGAGTGGACGAAATGTATGCGAGCGGACGCGTTCCCGCGATGAGCGACGGCGAGCTCGACGCCCTCGTAAAAGAAGCGGATCCCGAGCTTTACGCCAGATTTTCGAGGATCAGCGGAGAAAAATAAAAAATGAGGGAAATTTTCGTTCGCGCGTAAAATTTCCCTTTTATTTGTTGTATAATAAAGAAAACTACTTACAAGGAGGACTTGATATGTTAAGAATTATTTACGGCGCAAAAGGCAGCGGCAAGACGCAAAAACTCATCGCGGAAGCGAACGAGATGGTCGAGAAGAGCTCGGGGAGTATCGTTTTCCTGACCGATACCGACCGCTATAAGTTCGATCTTAACTATAATATCAGGCTCATCAACGTTCAAAATTTCGGCATCGGCAGCGAAGAACAGCTCGCCGGTTTCGTAAAAGGCATTATGGCTTCGAATTCGGATATCGATATGCTGTACGTGGACGGCGCGCACCGTATCACCGGAAAAAAGACCGAAGACTTGCAACTCTTCTATGAAGAAGTCGCGAAAGCGGGCAAGAACAGCGCGGTCGAGATCGTCCTCAGCGCGAGCGTAGATACGCTTCCTCCCTTCCTTTCGTCTTTTGATTCCGAGAAGGTGCAATAATCGAAAATGAAATATATCAGCACGAGAAACGCTTCCCATGCCGTTTCGGGTGTGGAAGCGATTTTGACAGGTATCAGCCCGGACGGAGGTCTTTTCGTTCCGGAGTCTTTCCCGCAGGTTTCCTTGGAAAAGATCAAAGAGATGGAGGAAATGACCTACGCGGAGCGCGCCGCTTACGTGATGGGGCTTTATTTGGACGAATTTTCGGAAGAAGAGCTTCTCGCGATCGCGAATCGCGCGTACGATCGCTTTGACGACGAGGACGCTTGCCCCCTGACGAAGGTGGACGACGGTTTGTTTGTCCTCGAATTGTGGCACGGTCCGACGTTCGCGTTCAAGGACGTCGCTTTGACAGTCCTTCCGCAGTTGATCTCTTCCTGCCGCGAAAAGAAGGGCGAGAAGATGAAAACGCTCGTCCTCGTCGCAACGAGCGGCGACACGGGCAAAGCCGCGCTTGAAGGCTTTAAGGACGTTGCGGGAACGGAGATCATGGTCTTTTATCCGGACGAAGGCGTTTCGGATATGCAAAAGCTCCAAATGATTACGACGGGCGGCGAAAACACGTACGTCGCGGGGATCCGCGGCAACTTCGACGATGCGCAAACGGCGGTCAAGACCATCTTTACCGATCCCGCGGTCGCGGAAGAGCTCAAAGAAAAGGGCTACGTGATGAGTTCCGCAAACAGCATCAACTGGGGTAGACTTCTCCCGCAGATCACCTATTATTTCTCCGCGTACGCCGATATGCTTTCGAGCGGCGAGATCAAAGAGGGGGAAAAGGTCAATTTCTGTGTTCCGACCGGAAACTTCGGCGATATCCTCGCCGGGTATTACGCGTTTAAGATGGGGCTTCCCGTCCAAAAACTTTTGTGCGCGTCTAATATCAATAACGTTTTGACCGACTTTTTCAATTCGGGCGAGTACGACGCTTCGCGCGATTTCCATAAAACGATCTCCCCGTCGATGGATATTTTGATCTCCTCCAACCTCGAAAGGCTTGTTTTCGAGATGGTCGATCGCGACGGCGATAAGGTCAAAGAGCTGATGTCGGAGCTCAAAGAAACGGGCAAGTACGAGATCCCGCTTTCGGTGATCCGCCGCTCGTTCGGCGTCTTCTCCGCCGGTTTTGCGGACGAAGAAGAAACGATGGAGTCAATGTACAACACGTTCGACGAGTACGGCTACGTGATCGATCCCCACACGGCGGTCGGTCTTTCGGTCTACGATAACTATTTGATGATCACGGGCGATCAAACGCCGGTCGTGATCCTTTCCACGGCGAGCCCGTATAAGTTCGCGCAGGACGTATACGAAGCGGTCGGCGAAAGCCGCGTCGAGGATCCGTTCAAAGCGGTCAAAAAACTACATTCTTTGACGGGTATGGAGATCCCGAACGGAATTTCCGCGCTCGAAACGGCGGAACCGCGTTTTACGGACGTTTTGAAAAAGAGTGAGATCAAACAAAAAGTAATGGAGAGAGTGGAAAAGGCATGAGAATTTACAGCGGTATTCAGCCCACCGGTTGCCTTACGATAGGAAACTATATCGGAGCGGTCAAAAATTGGCTTGAACTCCAAAAAGAAAACGAATGCTTGTTTGCGATCGCGAATCAACACGCGATGACGGTCAAACAGGTCCCGCAAGAGCTCAGAGAGCGCACCTATTCCTTCTTCGCGCAATTCTTGGCTTGCGGGCTCGATCCCGAAAAAAGCATTTTGTACGTTCAGTCCAACGTTCCGCAACATTCGGAGCTTTGTTGGATCCTTTCTTGCTTAACGTATATCGGCGAGCTTGAAAGAATGACGCAATTCAAGGATAAATCGCATAAAAACGAGGATAATATTAACGCGGGGCTGTTGACTTATCCCGTGTTGATGGCGGCGGATATTCTGTTGTTCGCAACCGATCTCGTTCCCGTCGGGAAGGATCAGAAACAACATTTGGAACTCGCGCGCGATATCGCGATCCGCTTCAACAATCGTTACGGCGAAACCTTCGTCGTTCCCGAACCTTATATCGCAAAACAAGGCGCGAAGATCACGAGCCTGCAAAATCCGCTCGAAAAGATGAGCAAATCGGATAAAGATCAAAACGCGACGGTTTCGATCATCGATCCGCCCGATCTGATCATGAAGAAATTCAAGCGCGCGGTCACGGACAGCGACAACAGGATCGTTTTTTCCGAGGACAAACCCGGGATCTCCAATTTGCTTTCGATCTATTCTGCGTTCAGCGGCGAAAGCATCGAGAGCGCGGAGCGTCGCTTCGAAGGAAAGGGCTACGGCGATTTCAAGATCACGGTCGGCGAAGCGGTCGCGGACGCTTTGCGCCCCGTGCAGGAAAAATACGCGATCTATATGGCGGATAAGGCGGAACTCGATCGCATCATGAAAGAGGGTGCCGAAAAGGCATCGCATATCGCGTTCCGTACCCTTCGCAAGGTCAAAAAGAAGATCGGATTCGTGGCTGACTGATGTTCGGATACGTTTTGCCCGATAAGCCGAATCTTTATATGCGCGATTACGCTTTGTTTCGCGCCTATTATTGCGGCTTATGTCACGCGATGAAAAAAAACAGCGGGCAATTCTCGCGCCTTTCGGTCAATTACGACGCGGCGTTTATCAGTTTGTTTTTTCACGATATTCGCGGCGAAAAACCGAAGATCGTTCAAAAGAGATGTATTTTGAATCCGAAGAAGCGCGCGGTCGTGGACGTTTCCGAAACGTCGCTCGAAGTCGCGAGACTGAACCTCGTTTTGCTCGGTCTTAAACTCGAAGACGATAAAGCGGACGGCGAAAAAGGGTTTTTCAAACGCCTCGTTTTTTCGGGAAAGGTCAAAAAGGCGAGAAAGCTCTCTCCCGAATTCGCGGCGTTTGCGGACGAATGTTTTCTCAAACAAAGGGAAGAGGAAAAAAGCGGCGGCGGCTTGGATGCCGCGGCGGAACCCTTTTCCGATATGATGAGAAAGACGTTCGCGTTTCTCGCCGGAGAAAAAAGCGGCGAAGCGATCGAGCGCCTCGGGTATCTTCTCGGAAAATACGTCTATTTGATGGATGCGTTGGACGATTACGACGAGGACGTAAAGAA
>DBVY01000059.1:0-488 GCA_002308575.1 Christensenella sp. UBA1252 | reverse complement strand
CTCGGCGAGAGCGAAGGGATCGTAACGAACGTGTTGTGGTACGGGCTCAGGCAACGCCTCGACGCGATTTGCGGCAAGGAGAAAGGAAAATGTTCAAAAATCCGTATTTAGTGCTTGGCGTCAGCGAGAACGCAACGCAAGCCGAAGTGCAAGAGGCTTACGAGCACTTAAAAAACGAATACAGGCTTCAAATCCACGTCGAAGGCGACGAGGGAAAGAAAGCCGCAAAAAAGCTCTCCGAGCTGGAAGACGCTTATCGCGAGGTCATGGAGAAACTTTCCGCCGGCAACGAGGTCAAAGGGATCTATGATCACGTCGCGTCGCTTTTGAAAGCGAAAAAAACGGACGAAGCGCAAGCGGCGCTCGATAAGATCTCCGAGCGCGGCGCGGAATGGCATTATTTTCAATCCGCCGTCTACCACGCGAAGGGGTGGTACTTCGAGGCGAAATCGCAACTCGAAATGGCGATCAATATGGATCCCGAAAAC
>DBVY01000051.1:624-4523 GCA_002308575.1 Christensenella sp. UBA1252 | reverse complement strand
ATGGCGAACAGCCAGACCGAGGAGAAGAAAGCGGTGGATTGCGGCTACTGGCAACTGTATCGCTATAATCCGACCTTGGCGGACGAAGGCAAGAATCCGTTCTCTCTCGACTCCAAAGATCCGACGGCGGATTATCAAGCGTTCCTTGCGGGAGAAACCCGTTACGCTTCTTTGAAGAAGACCCAACCGCAAATCGCGGACGCGCTCTTCGCGAAGACCGAAGCGGATTCCAAAGCAAGGCTTGCCGGATATAAGAAACTCGCAGGCAAAGAATAATCCGTTTAGGATTGCTTAAAGAATGCGGGGGAGCGCCGGAAACGGGGCTCCCCTTATAGTGTAAAAAGAAAATCGGGCGGGGAAAAACCGCCCCATAAAACGATGTCCGTTATTTTTTCAAACGTCAGTTACGAATATCCCGCCGAAGAGGATTCTCTCCTCGCGGTCAAGAATGTCAGCCTCGAAATCGCCGACGGTTCTTTCGTTTGCGTTTGCGGAGAAAACGGAAGCGGAAAGAGCACGCTCGCGAAACTCATGAACGGGCTTTTGATCCCCTCGGAAGGGGAGGTCACGGTGGACGGCGCAAGCACGAACACCGAGGACGAATCGGCGCTGTTCGCGATCCGCAGAAAGATCGGAATGGTGTTTCAAAATCCCGATAATCAGATGGTCGCGTCCATCATCGAGGACGAGATCGCGTTCGGTCCCGAGAACCTCGGCGTTCCGAGAGAGGAGATCGAGGAAAGGATCGCTTACGCGCTCGGCGCGGTCGGTATGGAAGAGTATCGGCATCAAACGCCCTATAAACTTTCGGGCGGTCAAAAACAACGGATCGCAATCGCGGCGGTCCTTGCGATGCGCCCCGAGATCCTCGTTTTGGACGAGTCGACCGCGATGCTCGACCCCAAAGGAAGGCAGGAAGTTTTATCGGTTGCGCACGAGCTCAATAAGCAGGGCATCACCGTCGTTTTGATCACGCATTTTATGGAAGAAGCGGTCAAAGCGGATCGCGTGATCGTTATGAAAGAAGGCTCCGTCGCGCTGGACGGAACGCCCGAGATCGTGTTTTCGGATCCCGAAAGGATCAAATCGTACGACCTCGAATTGCCCGTGCCCGATTACGTGGCGGCGGCGCTCAGAAAAGAAGGGTTTTCGCTCCCCGACAAGATCTACGGGGAAGAGGAACTTGCGGAGGCGGTATGTCGATCGTTGTAAAGAATTTGTCATACGTCTATTCGCAGGGAACACCCTATGCGGCGGCGGCTTTGAACGGCGTCGATATTGAGATCTCGGAAGGCGAGTATCTCGCGATCGTCGGAAAGACCGGCAGCGGCAAGTCCACGTTTATTCAGCATTTGAACGCTTTGATCAAACTGCAAAACGGCGAGATCCGAGTTTTCGACATCGATCTGACCGCGAAAAAACCCGACCTCAAACGCTTGCGCGGCACGGTCGGAATGGTTATGCAATATCCCGAATACCAACTCTTCGACGAAACCGTCGAAAAGGACGTTGCGTACGGACCCAAAAACCTCGGGCTTTCGGAAGAGGATGTCCAAGCGCGCGTTAAAGAGGCGATCACGCTGGTCGGGCTCGATTTCGACGAGATCCGCGACCGTTCGCCGTTCGAGCTTTCGGGCGGTCAGAAGCGGCGCGTTGCGATTGCCGGCGTCATTGCGATGAAACCGCGCGTTTTGATCCTCGACGAACCGACGGCGGGTTTGGATCCCGTCGGAAAGCGGGAGATCCTCTCTTTGATCCGCACGTTGAAACAAACGACCTCGCCGACCGTCATCATCGTTTCGCACGATATGGAAGCGGTTTCCGAAAACTGCGATCGTATCGCCGTTTTCTCGGACGGAATGGTCTTGAAAACGGGCTCGCCGCGCGAAATTTTTTACGACGAAACCGTCTTGAAAGAGGCGGAAATGGACGTTCCGTCCGTCGTTAAGATCGCGAAAGCGCTTGAAAAGCGCGGCGTCGTTCTTTCCGAAAAACCCGTCAAAAAAGCGGAGCTCATCGAAGCGCTTACGCGAAGGAGATCGCGGAATGAATAATATCGTTTTCGGACAGTATTATCCGACGAATTCCGTCGTCCATCGCCTCGATCCGCGCGTCAAACTGTTGGCGGTGATCGCCTATATCGTGACGGTCTTCTTTTGCGAGGATTACTCGATGTACGGCGCGTTGTTTCTTTTCGTTCTCGGCGTCGCGCTAATCGCAAAAATTCCCTTGAAAGTTTTGTTCCGAACGGTTCGGACGATCGTCTTTTTGGTGTTAATCACGTCCGTTTTGAATTTGTTTTTCACGAAAGGCGAACACCTTTTGGTTTCCTGGAAATTCATCAAGATCTATATGGAAGGCGTGGAGCGCACGATTAAACTCGCGTTGCGCCTCGTTTTGTTGATGTTGTTCCCCGCGATCCTGACTTTGACGACGACGCCGATGGAACTGACGGACGCGATCGAAAGCCTGCTTGCTCCCTTAAAAGCCATCGGGGTTCCCGTGCACGCGATCGCGCTGATCATGAGCATCGCGCTCCGAATGATCCCGATCCTCGTGGAAGAAACGAATAAGATCATGCTCGCGCAAAAGGCGCGCGGCGCTTCCTTCGACACGGGCGGCCCCTTCCAAAAGGCGAAAGCAATGATTCCCGTCCTCGTGCCCTTGTTCGTCGGTGCGTTCAGGCGGGCGGACGAACTCGCGCTCGCGATGGACGCGCGCTGTTACAGCTCGGTCGCGAAACGCACGAAATATCGCGTGATGAAACTGCATGGGAGGGACGCCGTTGCGGCGGTCGTTTGCCTTGCGGTTTTCGCGCTCGTGTTTTTGAACAAATATCTTTTCCCGTTCGACGAAATGATCGTTGGATTATTCAGGCGGTAATATGAGAGTGCTTTTGCGGGTAGAATACAACGGCAGTTTTTACTGCGGCTGGCAACGGCAGAAAAACGGGCTTTCCGTGCAAGCGGTCTTGGCGAAAGCCGTACTTGACGTTACGGGAGAAAACGCCGTGATGCACGGAAGCGGCAGAACGGACGCGGGCGTGCACGCGATCGCGCAGGCGGTTCATTTCGACACGCACACGAAGATCCCGCTTGACAAACTTCCGATCGCCTTGAACGCGCATTTGCCGTCCAGCGTGCGCGTAAAATCGGCGCGCGAAGTGCCCGCGGATTTCAACGCGCGTTTCAACGCGCTTTCCAAGACCTATCTGTATCGACTTGTTTGCGCGCCCGTATCGAGTCCGCTTCGCGAGAACCTCGCGGCGTTCGTTCCCAAAAAACCGAACGTCGAAGAAATGCGTCGCGCGGCGGCTTTTCTCCTCGGCGAGCACGATTTCAAGTGCTTCCAAGCGGCGGGCGGTCACGTTAAAACGACCGTTCGCACGATCTATTCATTCGAGATCGAGGAAAAAGAGGACGAGATCACGTTCGAAGTCACGGGCAACGGCTTTTTATATAACATGGTGCGCATCATGGTCGGTACCCTCTATTACGTCGGGATCGGAAAACTTTCGGCGGACGAAATCCCCGAGATCCTTTCGTCCGGCGATCGCACGAGAGCGGGGAAGACGATGCCGCCCGAAGGGTTGTATCTGAAAAACGTTCGTTACGCGATCGACGAGGAAGAAAAGCGCTGAAATCCTTGCGGTTATCTTGACAAAAAATCCAAAAAAGCGCTACAATAAAAAAAGATATCAAATCGCGGAAAAACGCGAGTGAAAAGGGGGTTATTATGAAAAAACTCATCAAAGAATTCAAAGAGTTTATCAGCCGCGGCAACGTTATGGACCTTGCCGTCGGTATGATCATCGGCGCGGCGTTCACCGCGATCATTACGGCGGTCGTAAACGGCATTTTGAAGCCGCTGATCAACTTGATCCCGCTCAGCGAAACGGG
>DBVY01000051.1:0-558 GCA_002308575.1 Christensenella sp. UBA1252 | reverse complement strand
TCCTCGATTGGGGCGCCGTTATCTCCGCGATCATCACGTTTATTTTGACCGCGCTCGTTCTGTTTATCATCATCAAAGCCTATAACAAAGCGCAAAAAGGGCTCGGAAAGGTCAAGAAAGGTTTCTTGGTGCTTCTGAAACCCGAAGTGCGCGCTATGCGTAAAGAAGGCAAGAGCTGGGCGGAGATCCGCGAGATCGACCAAAAGCTCGCCGCGGAAAAGAAAGCCGAGGAAGAAAAGGCCGCCGCCGAAGCGAAAGCGCTTGCGGAAGCGAATTCCGCGGAAGGACTTCTCAAAGAGATCCGCGACCTTCTCAAAGAGAAAAAAGCCTGAATTCGAAAAGAGAGCGGGGCAAAACGCCTCGCTCTTTTTTTATGCCGAAACGAGAAAAAAAGGATCGAAAATCCGTGTAAAAAAGCCGTTCAAAAACTTGACAGCGGCTTTTAATTCTTATAAAATAATATAGCTTATGCGTGGAAAAGGCAAAATTAGCCCCTTTGCTTGGTCTTCGCGGCGCAAATATTATCGGAGGAAAATCCATGAAGACTTTTATGGCAAA
>DBVY01000008.1:2899-6230 GCA_002308575.1 Christensenella sp. UBA1252 | reverse complement strand
AAAGCGTTTTTGCCTCTTCCCGTGTAGGCGACCCATTTGATCACGTTCAAAACCGTCGCGAGCGCATAAGCCGACAGCGTGGAGATCGCGATTCCGATCGCGCCGATCCGCGGAACGGTTACGATCAAAACGATGACCCTTACGAGCATTGCGATCGCGAGACTTTCCGCCGCAACGGACGCCCTGTCCACGGCTTGCAGAAGCGAAGCGTATATCTGCGTCAGCGACAAAAAGATTACGCTGCCGCCGCCGATCGCGAGAAGTGCCGCCGCGATCTCCGATTGTTCCTCCGTAAAAACGGGATACAGAAGTTTTACGGCTTGCGGCGCGAGAACGACGAGCGCCAACGCGAACGGCAAACTGACCGAAAGCGTCAATTTGACGGTCAAACCGCTTTTATCCTTCAACGAGCCGATATCTCTCGTCGCTTTTGCGCGGGACAGAAGCGGAATGATCGCGATCGCCAGCGAGATCACGAGAACGACCGGAAAGTTAACGATCGAATTGATCGCGCCCGAATAGATCCCGTAATAAGAGATCGCCTGCTCCCGCAAAAGCCCGTACCGCGACAACAGCCGCACGATCAACAAACTATCCGCGAAAGCGGAAAACGGAAGGATCAATCCGTTCAATCGGAGCGGAAATCCTTCCCTCCAAACGGTGCCGAGCGGGATCCTTTCGATCGCGCCTTTTTCCCTCTTTTTCAAATACGTCAAAGCCAGCGCGAGGGTCGCCGCCGCTTCGGAGATCGTAACGCCGGCAAGCGCCGCGGCAGCCGAGGCGGCAACGCCGCGATCTCGAAAGAGAAAAGCAAGAGTAATGCCCGCGCCGAGCTTAACGAGCTGTTCGATCACGATCGAAAGCGCAGTCGGCAAAAGATTCAGATTGCCGCCGAACCATCCTTTCAGCGAAGACAAAACCGCAACGAGGACGACGGCAGGCGCTATGACGCGATAGCCGAGCCCGCCGCCCGACGCGCCTTGCAGAGAGGCGATCGCCTCGCCGAACGCAAAAAGGATCGCCGCCACCAAAAAGGAAGACGCGACGCATTCCGTCGTCGCCTTCAAAAAATAGCCGCGCGCTTTCTCCTTTTCCCCCATCGCGTTAAAAGCGGAAACGCCTCGCGCGATCAAAGTGGAATTAAAGGCGGACGTCAGCGCGATCGAAAGCGCGTAAATGCTGAAAACGAGCTGATACAGCCCGACGCCTTCCGCCCCGATCACGTTCGTCAGCGGAATGCGATACAGGGCACCGACAACTTTTGCGAAAAGGCTGACGGCGGTCAGGACCCCCGCGCGTTTCGCGTAACTTTTATCGATTGATTTGGCTTTCAAAAAAGCTCGCTCCCGTCGCCGCCATTTGTTCGTCCGCTTTGACGGGCGGTTCGTCGGATTGCAAAACGAAGGATCCGAAAAGATCGCCTGCGGCGAGAATGGGCTGAACGATCTGCGCGCGCACGCCCTCCGTTCCGAGCGGCAAAAGATTCTTCCCTTCCAAGACCGTCCGACGACGTTCCGAAAGAACCTTTCTTAAACATTCCGGCACGGGTTCGCCTTCCGCGATCACGCCCTTTCCGGACGAAGCGACGACCTTGTCCGTATCCGCGATCACGACGCTTTTCCCCGTCACCTTACAGATCACCGCCGCGAGAGAACGCGCGAATTCTTCCATCGAAGAAAGCTCGCTGTACTTTTTCAACACGACCTCTTGATCGGTCGTAAAGATTTCAAGCTCTTCCCCTTCGCGCATTTTCATGCTTTTTCGGATCTCTTTCGGGATCACGACCCTGCCGAGTTCATCGATTCTTCTGAGTATTCCCGTTGCTTTCATAATTCCTCCGCCGTGTAGTATGTAAAAAAAACGGAAAATATTACGAATCGCCTCGGTACGGGCGATAAAAAAAGTCGCTCTTCTTGATTGAAAAGCGACCTTCGTTTTATCTCTTGTTACCCGTGTTACGAGCTCTTTTCGTGACCTTTTTATAAAGGAAAATATCTCTGGAAAATTCGATCTTCATACTGTTCGGCTTATAATAATCCGCCGCCCCGTACCGGAACACCGCCGTTTTGTTTTTTCGTTTCATCGAAAAGACGATGATCAAAGCGACGACCAGCGCGAGGATCAATCCGATCACGATCCCCATAGGATCTTTTTCCATCATAAAGAACAACGCGGTCGCGAAGATCCCGCCCAAGACGAGGAAAGAAAGGATCAGCCACATGGCGAACAGGAAAGGCGAAGTAGGCAGATCGCCGACGAACTTCCCGGTTTGCCCGTTCATGCCGAACGTAAACTTTTTATCCCGCCACGTCGTGTTCAAAATATGCATCGGATACAACGCGTAATCGTGATTGTTGTTGTAGGTCTTAACGTTGCAGGTTTCCGTCCTGACGTTATCGTAATTCTTCGTCGTGGAGCGAAACGCCGATTCCGCGCCTTGCTTCATGCGTTGCACCGCGCGAGCGGAGTTCTCTTCCGCGCTGACGTCGAATTTATCCGAAAGGTACCCCGCCAAATAGGTCGTTTTAAAGTCGTCCACCCCCGAAAAATCGTAGGGTTCCACGGCTTCGGACAAATTGTTCGGGATCGAAGAAGAAGCGTCCACGGGCAAATGCTCGAACCCGATCTTTCCTTCACGGATCAAAGAATAGTAATCGACTTCTTTATAATCGTAATCCGGAGTCGACCAAGTATGTTCCTTCGTTCCGACGAAACGGATCCTTGCATCCAGATCCGCGTCGTACAGCCAAAACGGCACGTAGATCGATTGGATCTCGTTCAGCTTGTTTTCATTCTTAAAGACGCGCGGCACCAACGGCTTATGCTTCAAATGCTCCGAAAGAGCGGCGACCGCCGCGGCTTTGTCCTTCTTAAAAGGAATGATGTATTTGGGTTTGAAACCGTTCGTAAGACGGCCTTGGATCACGACCGGATTGCCGCAGTACGGGCAAGTCGTCGCCGAGGTGTTTTCATCCGCAATGATCTCGCCGCCGCAGGACGCGCACGAAAAGACGTTTAGACCGGCAAGCTCCGTTTCGGACAATTGCGCCTCGTTGCCGGTTTGCAGATCCGCTTCGTCCTGAAAATCCTCTTTGAGCTGTTCGTCGTAAACTTTCAGATCGTCGACCGAAAATTCGCTGTCGCAAAAAGGGCATTTTACGCTTTGAGATAAAGCGTCGAATCGAAGCGAACCGCCGCAACAAGGGCACGTTAAATCTTTAACTTCGGGCATAGTTCACCTCATTTTTGAATATCGCGATCGTCAAAAGGATCTCCGCATTGCGGGCAGAACTTCGGGGGATGCTTCGGATCTTCCGGCTCCCAGCCGCAT
>DBVY01000008.1:164-2869 GCA_002308575.1 Christensenella sp. UBA1252 | reverse complement strand
TTTTTCGCGCCGCATTCCGAGCAGAATCTTCCTTTGTTGACGGCGCCGCAAGCACATTTCCAACCGTCTTCGGGCTTTTTCGCACCGCATTCCACGCAGAATTTTCCGGTGCAGATCGCGCCGCAAGAACATTTCCAACTGCCCGCGGCAGGAGCCGCGGCTTGCGCGGCGGCAGCCCTTGCGGCAGCCTCCTGCTGANNGCGGCCTCCTGCTGACGTTGCTTTTCCTGCTCGGCAGCCATTCCGAAAAGATTATTCGCATTCATACCGCCGGCGGCTTGCGCCATCCCGAAGCCCATAAAGCCCATCATCGCGCCGTTCTTGTTGCCCGCCGCCGCGCGCATCGCTTCTCCTTGCGCGCCGACCAAAGAAGCCGCCGCCATCGAAGGATCGCGATAGATGGATTGACGTTGCGCCTCTTTGATCAGATCCTCGTCCTCTTTCGGTAAGGTAACGCTGCCGAGGGCGATCGAAACGATCTCCAATCCTCTGAGATCGCGCCACTTGTCGCAGAGCGCGTCGTTCATCGCCTGCTCCAATTCGGTCACGTGCGCGGGGATTTGGTTCGGGCGCATCTCCATCGCGGAGAGCTTTCCGAAGCCGGGTTGCAACGCGCTGATGAATTCCTCTTTGAGTTGCGCGTCGATCTCGCTTCTGTAATAGGTGTCCGTAATGTTTCCGCAAACGTTCTTATAGAACAAAAGCGGGTTCGTGATCTTATAAGAGAAAACGCCCGAGCAACGAACGGAAACGTCGATATCGAGATGGATGTTATGGTCTACGACGCGGAACGGAACGGGATTTCTCGTGCCGAACTTATTGTCGATCAATTCCTTCAAATTGATGTAGTAAACGCGTTGGTCCTTGCCGGTGTCGCCGCCGTANNTAACCGATACGCCTTCCGATGGTTTTAAAAATCCCGACGATGCCCTTTCCGAGCCCGCCGTAAAAGATGCTGGATTCCGTCGATTGATCAAACGTGTACGCACCGGGTTCCGCGCAAAGCTCGATGACTCTGCCCTGCTCCACGATGATCATACATTGTCCGTCCGCCACGGCGATACCGGAACCGTTCGAGATCACGTTTTCGCTTCCCTTATAGTTACTCGAACGCTTTTTGTTGATCTTGTTGACGCCCTTGCAAACGAGAACGTCACGATCCATCGCTTCACAATAGAAAAACTCTTTCCATTGATCGGCAAGCGTTCCGGAAGTCGCACCTACTATCGCTTTAATCAGTCCCATTGTTTTCTCCTTTTACGCTCCCCTTAAAAGCGGGGAAACGCGGTATAAAAATATATGAAATTTTACAAAAGTAAAATTACATTCGCTATTTTTTATTATAATAAAAAAGCGGATAAAATGTCAATGTAACGCGAAAAATAAATAAGAATGTTTTAAACGAAAACGAAACGGATCAATACGTTTTGATGACCGTGCAGGGAACGCTTCCCGAAAGGATCTCCCGAATGCCGTATTGCGACGACGCAATGATAACTTCCGTTCCGTTATAAAGAGGCTCTTTGATGTATTCGAGCTTGGCTTTCGCGCCGTTCGCGCCCTTGCGGCTCGCCCCGTCGCAAAGCGTTTGATAGTACTCGACGTTTTTGATGAGCTCCTCAATATCTTTTCCGCCGATCACGGGAACGAGCGTGGTCTTATCTTTGCTGTCCGTATAAATGCCGTCCGTCGAAGTTAAGATCAAAAGCGTCTTCGCCTTCATCAAGCAGGCGATCTGACTCGCCGTTTCGTCGTTATCCACGCATTGAACGACGTGCGCCGATTTGAGTTTGAGGTTCATAATTTCAAGGTTGCGCGTTTCTTCGCAACTGACCGCATCGTTATAGTTGATAATAGGGATCGCGTTTTGCGCCTTTGCGCGAAGGAGCATCGCACGAAGATGCTCGCGCTTTTCGGGATCGTTGAAATGCTGATGCTCCACGAGGATCTGGCGCACGCTGTACTTCGGATCGATGAATTGACGATAGGTGTTCATCAAAACGGTCTGACCTTGCGCGCTGTAATCGGTCTTCGCGTCCTCTGCGTCCCCTTCGATCTCCGCGCCGTTTCTCTTGATGTAGTCCAATCTGCCCACTTCGACCGCGCCGCTCGTGATCCAAATATCGCCCGGCAAAAGATCTTGCGAGATCCGAGCCACGGTGTCGTAGCTCAACGCATTCCGCTTTTTATCAATGAGCGCCATCGAACCCACTTTTCCAACGAGATCGCAATCGAATTTCATCTTTTCTCCTTTTCCGCAAAGCACCCCCGCCCGCGTATATTCTTATTATAAAGGACTTTTCGAAAAGGTGCAAACAAAACGAGAAAGAAAAAGGTTTGCCTACGTTAAACGCGATATGTTCGCCTTTGTCGAACGCACCCCATCCCCGTCGAGAGTCGAGAAACGTGCGCTGACGAGGCTCGATGAAAAACGCGCAGGCGCGTACTCCTTGTACGTAACTGCGCGTTTTGGAATCAGTAAACAAAGTCAGCGTTGCGTTTATCCGCGCTCGCTCAATCGTCGCCGGCGCCGAGATATTCCAACGCCGAGGCGGCAGGCACAGGTTTCGAATCCCCGTACCGCGTAAAGAACATAAACACGAACGCGATCACGACGCAGATCCCCGAATACAGGAACAAATAATTATCCTCGAAATAGTCCATAACCAAGCCGGAAATGAAAGGCGTGATCGCTTGCGCGCTCAT
>DBVY01000008.1:0-128 GCA_002308575.1 Christensenella sp. UBA1252 | reverse complement strand
ACGCTGGACGAAGAGGAAAGCTCCAAGACCATCGGGAAGGTATTGACGTTCGTTATGATCAAGCCGAAGCCTGCGATCAAATAGAAGATCGCGAACAGATACTTCGCCATATGATCGGGCTTGACGAA
>DBVY01000045.1:18244-18378 GCA_002308575.1 Christensenella sp. UBA1252 | reverse complement strand
GGCGAGTACGGCAGGCAGATCGAAGGCTATAAAAAACAGGGCTTTTTACGCTTTATCATAGACGGTTTCGATTATGCGGCGGACGATGAGATCCCCGCGCTCGACAAGCAGATCAAACACGATATTTCGGTCGT
>DBVY01000045.1:17967-18179 GCA_002308575.1 Christensenella sp. UBA1252 | reverse complement strand
AAAATGACGGGCGGCATCGTCGTCGCCGAAACGAACGGGATCGAAACGCTTTACAACACGAAGTACGCCTGCCCCGATTGCGACGTCAACATCGAGGAATTGACCCCGCGTTTTTTCAGTTTCAATTCGCCGTTCGGCGCTTGCGCGAGCTGTCACGGCATCGGATTCCGTTACGAGGCGGACGTCGATCTGATCGTAAAGGATTGGAATAA
>DBVY01000045.1:17777-17904 GCA_002308575.1 Christensenella sp. UBA1252 | reverse complement strand
CTCGCGAGAAAGTACGGTTTTTCACTCGATACGCCTTTAAAAGACCTTCCGAAACCCATTCTCGATCTCGTTTTATACGGAAATAACGGCGAAGTCTTTTCGGTCAGTTACGTGACGCAAGCCTTTT
>DBVY01000045.1:17457-17665 GCA_002308575.1 Christensenella sp. UBA1252 | reverse complement strand
AGAGGCTTCGGAAAGAGGCGCTCGCGGTAACGCTCGGCGGCAAAAATATTTCGGAATTATGCGATAAAAGCGTGAAAGATCTGCAAATCTTTTTCGACGATCTCGTTTTGACGGATAAGGAAAAACTGATCTCGAATCAGGTCATGAAAGAGATCAAAGCGCGCCTGAATTTCCTCGTAAACGTCGGGCTCGGATACTTGACCTTATC
>DBVY01000045.1:15742-17430 GCA_002308575.1 Christensenella sp. UBA1252 | reverse complement strand
CAGCGCATTCGCCTTGCCACGCAGATCGGAAGCGGACTCGTCGGCGTTTTGTACGTTTTGGACGAACCGAGTATCGGTTTGCACCAAAAGGATAACGAAAAGCTGATCGCGGCTTTAAAACGCCTGCGTGATCTCGGAAACACCTTGATCGTCGTCGAACACGACGAGGAAACGATGCGGAGCGCCGATTATATCGTGGATATCGGGCCGATGGCGGGCGTGCTCGGCGGCGAGGTCGTCGCATGCGGAACGGTCGAAGATGTCGAAAAGTGCGAGCGTTCGATCACGGGTAAATATCTTTCGGGCGAATGGAAGATCGAAGTTCCGAAAGAGAGAAGAAAAGGGGACGGCAGGTTTCTCGAGATCCTCGGCGCGAGCGAAAACAATCTGCATTCGATCGACGTCAAGATCCCCGTCGGTTTGTTTACCTGCGTAACCGGCGTCAGCGGCAGCGGAAAGAGCAGTTTGGTCGGCGGGATCCTTTATCCCGAATTGACCAAGCGTCTGAACGGCGCGAAAAAAGTCGTGAACGGAAAGTGCAAAGAGATCCGCGGCATCGAGTATTTCGATAAGGTCATCGATATCGACCAATCCCCGATCGGGCGTACGCCGCGCAGCAACGCCGCAACCTATACCGGCGTCTTTACCGATATTCGCGACCTGTTCGCGCGCTCTCCGGACGCGAAAGAGCGGGGCTACGGTTCGGGTCGGTTCAGTTTCAACGTGCCGGGCGGAAGATGCGAAAACTGTTCGGGCGACGGCGTAATGCGGATCGAAATGAACTTCCTACCCGACGTATACGTGCCTTGCGAGGTTTGCGGCGGCAAACGGTATAACAGGGAAACGCTCGAAGTTCGCTATAAAGGAAAGAATATCTCCGAAGTCTTGGATATGACGATCGAGGAAGCCTGCGACTTTTTCCGCAATATTCCGAAGATCTATAACAGGATCAAAACGTTGTACGACGTCGGACTCGGCTATATAAAACTCGGGCAACCCGCGACCGAACTTTCGGGCGGCGAGGCGCAACGCGTGAAACTCGCGACCGAGCTTTCCAAACGGAGCACGGGGAAAACCGTTTATATCTTGGACGAACCCACGACGGGCTTGCACAGTTACGACGTCGATAAACTGATCAAAATCTTGAATCGCTTGACCGAAAGCGGGAATACGGTTATCGTGATCGAGCATAATCTGGACGTCATCAAGGTCGCGGATCATATCATCGATCTCGGTCCGGACGGCGGCGACGGCGGCGGCAGGATCGTTGCCTGCGGAACGCCCGAAGAAGTTGCGAAAGTTAAAGGCAGTTATACGGGCGAATTCTTGGCGAAAATGTTGCCTTGAAAGGGATACCATACAAAAGAAAAAGGAGAAAATATATGAAATGTCCGAATTGCGGTAAAGAAATGGCGGCGGGATATTTGCAAGGGAAAAACTTGCTTGCCTTCAATAAAGATTTGCATAAAGGATCCGTGAATCCGAAAGATCCCGATGATATTATGATCGTGAAAAATCTGATGGCAGGCGCCGATTTCAACGGGTTCGTTTGCAAAGATTGCGGCTTGATCGTCTTCGATTACAAAAACCCGATGAAGCATTATTGATCGCTTCTTTGAAATCGTTTTCTTTAACGAAATCGATTTCGATCCTTTTTTTGTCCAAGTTCAAGCTTCACAATTTATACG
>DBVY01000045.1:15519-15720 GCA_002308575.1 Christensenella sp. UBA1252 | reverse complement strand
AAAAAACCATAAGGTAATAATAATATTGAAATCGAAGAGGCGTGCATTCATAAGGTTCGACAAGGGGAAACGCATGAGCGTACTCCTTGTGCGTAATCGCGTTTTCAGGCAGTAAACGAAGCGAATGCGTCCTATACGATCTCATTAAAACACGTGTTCCCAGTGGAACCCCAAAATGTGCGGGGTGTTTTTGCACATCTC
>DBVY01000045.1:7954-15510 GCA_002308575.1 Christensenella sp. UBA1252 | reverse complement strand
ACGATGATCGCCGCCGTTGCCGTTGCCGATTTATCGTCCTTCGCTTGGATATATCCGATCAATTCGGCGATTCGCAAAACCATCTCTTTGGTTTCGTTATGCGGCGTGACCGCTTCGAGAAAACTTCGGTCTTTCAGCCATTGCTCTTTGAGTTTTTCCGCGCTCGGNNATGGCGGAGGAAACGTCCGTTTCCACTTCTTCTTGCACGATTTCGGCTTGCGTGAGCATCTCTCTGTAAATATGAACGATCGTGATCTGCTCGGCGATCCCCGCGGCGAGGATCGCGAGGAAAACGGAGAGGGCGAGGATCAGCCTTCTCATATCTTTTCCCCCGTGATCGCGGTGCCTTTATAGGGTTGCAGATAGGCTTCGCGCCCTTTATCCACGGTCAACAAAAGGACGTCCGATTTCGAAAGATCGTGCCGTTCGAGAAGCGCGTCCACGTCCTCTTGTCGAACGCCCGTGATCGAGAGATTTTCGGAAAAAGTACTTCCTTCGCAAATGATCGGGTAGGGCATTTCGCTCGCGTCCACCGAAACTTTCATATCGTTCGGCGTTACGGGCGCAAACGCGCTTTTCGGCAAAACGCTGAGCGTTCCGTTTGTTTCCATGATCGCATACGCGACTTCGTTCGGGTAAAAGTATCCCGCCGCGCGCAAAGCGTGAAGAAGGTCGGTCACGTTCATATCGAGTTTGTCGAGAAGGCGGTGATCGATCCCTTTCGGCGAGATCACGACGACGGGAACGCCGTTCAAAAAGCGGTTGAATTTATGGTTTTTGCTCGCGAGTTTGGTGATCGCGATATGCAGGATAAACATCGTAAACATCGGGATAATGCCGTAGGAGAGGGGGATCGACGTGTCGGACATCGGGATACACGCAAGCTCCGCCACGATCAAAGTGATCACGAATTCGAAAGGTTGAAGCTCGGATAATTGCCTTTTCCCCATCAAACGCATAATAAACAGTAAAAAGACGTAGGTTACGATCGATCGAATAAAGACGGTAAGCATACTATTAGATTGCACGTTTTCGTCGGTTTTAACCGAGCGAGAAGTGTTTCGTTCGTTTTGATTAAAATGCGAACGATCCTTTTGATGTAAAAGAAATAGACCATTCCGAAACGTAAAAACACGAACGCCTTTTCAAGATGGGAAAAGAAACGAAAACGCCCGAATCGGCTACGTTTTCGCCCGTTTTTATATATTGCCGGAAAGAGGAGATCGTATCGACTTGCCGCGCGTATCTTTCCCGATGTTTTGTTGAAAAACACGGAGAAACAGGGCGATTTTATAAAATTTGTTATTTCCGTTCCGAGCCATAAATACGTCCTTTACAATTTTGCTTTTCGCGCCGAAAATTTGACACGTCCGCATTGACTTTTCGGCGAAACGTGCTATATTGTGTATGTGAACATATGTTCGCATTTGTCGAAGGTGACTTCGAAAAGGAGGATAAAATGGAAGACAGAATTTTGATTGCGAAAGCGCTCGTTTCGTGCTATGCGCATATCGACGACGTTTGCGACGCGTTGGACGCGAGTGCGGAAAAATACGCGCGTTCGGGATTCTATGCGGTTTATCCGATCGATCAAATGAGGATATACGAAAAATTGATCCAATGTAACGAAAGAAAAAGGATCTTATATAATATGAAATTCGTAATAGAGAAGGGATTTTCCTTAATCAGAGCGGAAAACGCCGTTTTATTGCGTCATCGATACGAACTCAAAAGGGGCAGAAACGATATGAGCCGCGATCTGGGATTTTCGCTCCGAACGTTGTATCGAAAATTGGAGCGGGCGCTCGAAGAGTTCGCGGCGGCGCTCGAACGAGTGGACTTCGATAAAAAGAGGTTGCTCGTCGAATTCGGGAACGAAGCGCTGTTTTCCGTAGCGCTGAATCGGGCGATCAAAGAGGACGACGAGGCGACGGAACTTCGCGAAAAATGGAGATGCGTAAAAGACGCGATTTTGAAAAAACAAGTTGCTGCGCGCGTAAACGCATACAATAAAGCGCCGAAACGGGGGATATGTGATAAAAGAGATTGCGTGTAAAAAGTTTAATCGTCGTAATAGTCGTCGTAATCGTCGCGGTCGTAACGCTCGGATCGTTGCGGCGCGGCTCGGCGGCGCCTCGGTTTGAATAACAGGAAAACGATAATGAGCAAAGGAACGATCATTCCGACCACGAGGAGCAAGCGAACGAGGTCGAACCCGGTTTTTTCTTTTATGGCGTCCGCCGAACCGGAGGCGGGATCGTTCGAAGCCGTTTGCACGACGCTGTTCGGGTGAACGGGCGCAAACGAACTTTCGAGCAACGAGAGATTATTCGTCAACGAACAATGCAGATAATACACTTCGTTCGCATAGAGAACGGCAAACCAAACGGACGTATCGTACGTTCCTTTTTCGCCGTTCACTTTTCCGAGATAGGTCAAAGAAAGCCCGCTCGCACCGATCTCCGTGCGCGAAGAGAAAGAGGGCGATTCGTATAAAACCGTTTCAACGTGCGCGGTGATCGTCGTGGACGTATAGTAAGGATTTTGAACGTTTTCTTCGGGCTCTTCGGTAAAATCCGAGATTTTTACGAGCCCGCGGACGCCGTTATACTCAACCAAATGATAGGAGGGCGCATAGGCGAGGCGAACGACCTTGACGTAATAGGTTTTCGGAAGGGTAAACATCGCGGCTTGGACGGCGGTGTTTTCGTAAAAAGAAACGCCGTCGCGCTCGACTTTCAGATAAAAAGAGGTTTCCGCTTGAGCGGCGCGAGGCGCGAACGAACCGAAAGGCAGGATCGCCGCGATTAAGAATAAAACAAGCAAAAAGCGTTTCATACCGCTATTATATCTCATTTTTCCGAAAATGGAAAGAGCGGAACGCAAATGAAGGTGTCGGGAAATGAAAAAAAAGATCGGACAAGAAGAGATCGTCAGAAAGATCGCCGAAATCGAGCGGATCCAAGCCTTTCGCGCCAAACACGATAAACTCTCGAAATACAACAAAGAGAAGGTGCACGAAAAACAGATGATTTTTCATAAATGCCCGAAAAGAAATCGCTGGGTGTTCGGCGGAAATCGAAGCGGGAAGACGGAATGCGGCGCCGTGGAAGCGGTTTGGTGGGCGCGCGGGATCCACCCGTTTCGCGAAAACCGAAACGGCGTTTGCGGTTGGGTCGTTTCGCCGACCTACGAGGTGCAACGCGAGGTATCGCAGAGCAAGATCCTTTCCTATCTTCGCCCCGAATGGATCTTGGACGTAACGATGCAGTCGGGCAGAAAAAGCGCGCCCGAAGGGGGCGTGATCGACTATATCTCGATCAAAAACGTGTTCGGCGGCGTTTCACGTATCGGCTTCAAAAGCGCGGATCAGGGGCGCGAGCGATTTCAAGGTGCGTCGCTCGATTTCGTTTGGTTCGATGAGGAGCCGCCGCGCGACGTTTACGAGGAATGCCTGATGCGGGTGATGGACAGGAAAGGAGAGATCTGGGGCACGATGACCCCTTTGAAGGGCAGAACGTGGGTGTATGATGAGATCTTTATGAACAAAAGAAACAATCCCGAAGTTTGGTCGATCACGATGGAGTGGGCGGACAATCCCTATCTCGACCCGGGGGAGATCGAGCTTTTGACGAACGCATTCGACGAAGAAAGCGTGCAAAGCCGCCGATACGGAAAATTCGGCGACGCGGGCGGGCTCGTCTATCCCGAATTCGAAGAAAGCGTACACGTCGTCGATCCGTTCGAGGTGCCGCGCGACTGGTACGACGCGATCTCGATCGACCCCGGGCTGCATAATCCGCTTTCCTGCCATTTTTACGCGGTCGATTACGACGGAAACGTGTACGTCGTCGCGGAGCATTACGAAAGCGGGCGGGATATCGACTACCACGCGCAAAAGATCAAAGAGATCGCGGACGCGCTCGGCTGGTATCGGGACGAAAAAGGGCGGATCCGTTGCATCATAGACAGCGCGGCGAATCAAAGGACGTTATCCTCGCTGAAATCGGTTTCCGATCTCTTTTACGAAAAAGGGATCCTTTGCAACACGTCGGTGGATAAAGACCTTTGGTCGGGCATCGCGCGGGTCAAGGATTGGCTCAAAGCGCGACCGCCGCGCCTTTGCATATTCCGAAACTGCGTTCATATGATCCGCGAGATCAAAGGGTACTATTGGGGAAACGGCGACGCGCCGATCAAAGCGGACGATCACGCGATGGACGAATTGCGCTATTACCTAATGAGCAAACCCAAACCGAGCGCGCCGAAAAAAGAGGAATTGTCGCCGCAAGCGAGATTTAAGAATAAGCTGCTCGCCGCGCGGCGAAGAACGCAAAAAGGAGGAAACAATGATCGATGAAAGGCTCGTAAACTCACTTTACAAAAAAGCGGTCGGATATACCGCGAAAGAAAAAACAACGGAATATTCCGCAGAAGGCGACGTCGTAAAACAAAAAGTAACGAGCAAGCATTACCCGCCGGACATCACCGCGCTGAAAGCGTATTTGGAGATCGTTTCGAGCGGCGACACGCTTGAAAAGATGACGGACGAAGAACTTGCGGAAGAAAAGATAAGGCTTTTGAAGATATTGGAGGAAACGGAAAATGGAACTTGTAAAACTCAACGTGAAAGCGAAATGTGATCTCGGAACGTGCAGAAACGTCGCCGCATACGTCGTTTCACCCGAACTGCCCGGACCGCGCCTGCCTTGGCGCAGGGAGGCGGCGGGGATTTATCTCTGCCGCGAATGTTTGGAAAAACTGTACGAAGCGATCGGGCGGGAGCTGATTCCCAAAAGCCCGGACAGCTTGATCAAAAAGGCGGAAAAGAGGAGGGAAAAGAATGAAAGAGGATAGGATCGAAACGCAGGAGGATCTCGTTCAAGAGATCCGAAAGGATTTCGAAAGCAGGCGCGAGGCGAGAAAAAGCCTCGAAATGCAATGGCGTTTGAACCTGAATTTCGTGATGGGGAACCAGTATTGCGAGATCGGGCAAAACGGCGATATCGAGGATTACGGGAAGCAGTACTTTTGGCAACAGCGCGAGGTGTATAACCACACCGCGACGATCTTGGAAACGCGCACGTCCAAACTCAGCTCGATCAAACTCGGTATGTCCGTCCGCCCGTTGACCGCGGACGAATCGGATAAAGCCGCAGCGGCGTTTTCGAGCAAGATCCTGAATTCCGTTTTCAACGAGCATAATTTGCAACAGTTGATCTACGAAGCGAATATGTGGAGTGAAGTTACGGGAACGGCGCTTTACAAAGTCAGCTGGAATAAGCATAAAGGCAAAAAGATCGGCAAGGGCAAAGAGGGCGATATCTTCGACGGGGACGTTGAGATCGAAGTCGTGCCGCCCTTCGAGATCTATCCCGACAGCGTTACGAACACGCACGTGGACGATTGTCGTAGCCTGATCCACGCGAAAGCCTATCACGTCGGCGAGATCAAAGATATTTGGGGCGTGGACGTTCCGCCCGAGGAGATCAACGGTTTCGTCGTTACGGGCGGAAGCACGATCGGCGGCCTCGGTTACAGCGGTTTCGTCCGCGCAATGGGATCTGAAACCTTAACCGATCACGCGATGGTCATCGAGCGTTACGAATTGCCGACGACCGAGTATCCGCAAGGTAGGCTCGTGATCCTCGCCGGAAACAAGATCGTTTTCGACGGGCCGCTTCCCTATATCAATAAGGAAGATTCGCTCCGCGGCTATCCGTTCGCCAAGCAAACGTCCGTTATGAACCCCGGCAACTTTTTCGGCGCGTCGATCGTGGAAAGGATCATTCCGATCCAGCGCGCGTTCAACGCCGTCAAAAACCGCAAGCACGAGTATCTGAACCGAATGACGATGGGCGTGCTCGCGGTCGAGGACGGGAGCGTGGACGTTGAAAACCTCGAAGAGGACGGGCTTTCGCCGGGCAAAGTCATCATCGTTCGGCAGGGCGGAAGAATGCCGCAAATGCTCGAAATAGGCTCCGTTCCGACCGAACTCGTCCGCGAGGAAGAGCGCCTACTCGAAGAGTTTACGATCATCAGCGGCGTCAGCGCGTTGATGAAGTACTCCGAAGCGCCGTCCACGAACACGAGCGGAAAAGCGATCTCCCTCTTGATGGAGCAGGACGATTCGAGATTGAAAGTCACCGCGAACGAGATCCGCGGCGCGATCAAAGAAGTCGCGAAGCAGGTCTTGCGCCTTTATAAGCAGTTCGCGATCACGCAAAGAATGAAAAGGATCGCCGGAGAGAACGGCGAGATCGAATATCGCTTGTTTGACAAAAACGATATCAGCTCGGACGACGTGGTGTACGACGTCAGCGGCGATATCCTCGAAACGGCGTCCGCGCGGCGTAATCGGGTCATCGAGCTCATAAATCTCGGGCTTTTGACGGACGAGGACGGGAGGATCAATCCCGCGAACAAGAAAAAGATTATCGAAATGCTCGGCTTCGGCAACTGGGAAAGCGCGCGCGAGATCGACGATCTGCACGTCAATCGCGCGAAAGAGGAAAACGAGATCGTTCGGTCGGGCGAGATCGAGTGTGAAGAAGTGGACGACGATCGCTTGCATATCGAGGAACACACGAAGGCGATCATCGGCAAAGAATTCGATTACGATCCCGCGGCGAAAAAGCGGCTTCTCGATCATATCAAAATGCACAAACGCAGACAAGCGCTCATCAAGAGCGTCGAACAGAGCGCGTAAAGCGCAAAAAAGGAGGAATATTATGCAGGAAAATATGGAACAAACGGCGGTATCGCCCGAAAACGGACTTCCCGAAGAAAATGTTTCGGATAACGAGAAAACCGTCTCCGTAGGTAAATTCGCAAACGGTGACGAACTTTTAAAGGCGTATAAAAACTTGGAATCGGAATTCACGAAGAAATGTCAACTGGTAAAAGAGTTGGAGGCGAGAAGCGCATCTTCTTCTCCCGAAAAGGGAGAGGAGAGATCCACCCCTCTGTACGAAAAGGAGATTTGGGACGAAACGGTTGCTTCGTTCGTGGAGAAATATCCGATCGCGAAAAAATACGCGGCGGAGATCGGTGCGATCCTGAAAAGCGATCCCGAGCTCGCGTCGGATAAACGATGCTTGGAGATCGCGCTCGGGAAAGCCGTGGCGAAGAGTTACAAAGAGCCTGAAAGCATAATAGAAGACGGGGATTTTTTGGAGAAGTACGTCTATAAAAACGATAAGATTCGCGATAAGATCGTGGAGGAGTATCTCTCCGAATTATCTCCGCTCGGCGGCGCGCCCGACCTGATCCGCCACGGCGGCGCGGCGTCCATTTTACCGCCGAACCGAGCGAGAACGCTGGAAGAGGCGGGAGCCATGGCGGAAAAACTCATAAACGAAAGGAGGATATAAAATGATTACTATATCGAGTGCGGATAAAGCGTTGAAGAATTTGTATTTGGGCGTCATCGCGGAACAACTCAACACGCGAGCCAACGCTTTTCTCGGAAAGATCGAAAAGTCGAGCGTAAACGTTTGGGGTAAAAGCATCGTGCGCCTCGTTCCGTACGGTTTGAACGGCGGCGTCGGCGCCGG
>DBVY01000045.1:7196-7910 GCA_002308575.1 Christensenella sp. UBA1252 | reverse complement strand
CTCAAAAACCTGTACGGAACGATCGAACTCTCGGACAAAGCGATCCGATCGAGTGAAAGCAACGCGGGCGCCTTCGTCAATCTGTTGAACAGCGAAATGGAAGGTTTGCTGAAAGCGAGCAAATTCCATTTCAGCCGTATGCTGTACGGCAACGGTTCGGGAACGCTCGCCGAAACCGTGAATAACTCGGGCAATACCGATCGCAACGTCATCAAGGTTTCGAGCGTCAAAAACTTTATGGAGGGTATGATCATCGACATTTACGCAACCGGACAAACGACGCCCGCCTTTGCGCAAAGACGCGTAACCTACGTGGACAGAACCGCAAGCACGATCAAGATCGACGGGACGGCGCCTTCGGAGGTGATCGGCGCAGGCTACTTTATTACGTTGCAAAACAGCAAGGATTGCGAGCTTACCGGATTGGAAACCCTGTTCGGCAGCGCCGGAACGATCTACGGCGTTTCGAGAAGCACCAACAAGTTTTTGGTCCCGTATATGAAAGATAATGCGGGCGCGATCAGCGCGGGCTTGATCCAAGACGCTCTCGACCGCGTGGAAGCGGTCAACGGCAANNGAAATGGATTTCATTTCCGCGGCGTACGACGTCAGACGTTATTACCTCGATTACCTTGCTTTGACGCGCACCAACGTCGACTATATGAATTTGGACGGCGGCTTCAAGGCGATCGCCTATAACGGCATTCCTGTCGT
>DBVY01000045.1:884-7155 GCA_002308575.1 Christensenella sp. UBA1252 | reverse complement strand
TGCGATTGGAGATGGATCGAGGGTGACGGCGGCGGCATTCTGACCCAAAAGGCGGGTACGCCGACCTATTCCGCGACCCTCGTTAAGTATGCGGATCTGATCTGCGACAAACCCGGCGCGCAGGCGAAGATCTCCGGCATCACCGCGGCACAATCGTAAGAAGGAGGGCGGCGCATATGCGAAAGGAAAGGTTGATCCCGATCCGAGAGGACGTTTTCGATATCGCCGATCGGATCCGCGAAGTGGACGAACGATATTTGCTTTTTTACAACGCGGATCGATCCCGTTTCGAAGTTCGATTGAAAGGGAAGGAACGAGAGATCGTCGTCACGTGGGATCGCCCGCTCGACGTTCGGCTCGTCGTAAAACTTCGTGAAACGCACGTGCGCCGCGTGAAGCGGTTTATCGAGGAGTTCGAAGCCGAGGAAAGAAGGGCGAGAAGAGAAGAAGAAAGGGCGATCCGCGAGCAAGCCGCCGAAAACGCGGACGCTTTTATGCGGGTCGCTTGGCGACAAAGATGATAGGAGGAACTATGCAAGTCAACGAATTATTGAATAAAGCGGCGACGCTTTTGGGCGAAAACGTATCCGTTCCGGCGAACGCGTCGGACGAAAGAATGGTTCGGCTCGTAAACGCGCTCGGCGTCGCGTATATGCAACTTGTTACGGAGTACGCGCCGTTGGAACAAAAAGAAACGATCACCGTGCAAAACGGAGAATACGATCTTTCATCGCTTTCGAAAAAGTTTTTCGACGCCGTGAAACTCGTTCGATCGGACGGAGAAAAGGAGAGATTTCGCGTTCGAAACGGAAAACTTTTCGCCGCGGACGGAACGTATACGCTTTTCTATTGCTACGCGCCTTCTTCTTACCCCGCGATCGGCGGAACGATCGAAGTTTCGTCGCGCGTTTCGCTTGACCTGTTGGCGCGCGGCGTGGCGGCGGAATACGCGCTCGAATCGATGATGTACGAGGAAGCGTCGCTTTTCGAAAAACGATATAAAGAGGGGCTGGCGAACGTGCTGTCTTCGCGTAAAGAACTCCGCTTGCCCTGCGGGAGATGGATATGATACGGAACTATTTGAATTCGACCCTGCCGCGTCCGACAAGGCGGCGCTTTAAACTCTCTACCTTTCAAGGCGTGGACGTGCGCGTGGCGGAAGAACAACTTCCGTTCGCTTACGCGCCGAAAAGTTACAACTTCGCGTTTGATAAAGGCGTTTTGGAAACGGGAACGGGGATCTCCGCCGCGTATATGAAAGTCGGCGGATCGAATTGGGAGATTCGAAAGGCGGGGAACGGAAAGTTTTTGCGCTTTTTCGCCTACACGATGCATAACGGGCAGTATAAAACGGATCGCCTCGTCGCCTACGCGGACGACGGGAAACTCTATGATCTTCGCTTCAACGCGTACGTTCCGTTTTCGCCCGTCGGCTCCTACGGCGAAGTGTTATGCGCCGTTCCGTATACGTACGACGAGAACGAAGGGCTGTTGTTCTCTTCCACGCAAGGCTTGTACTTTTTGGAGGGGCTTTCGGCGGACGCGCTCGGAATGACCGACCCGATCGAATCGATGTGCGTGCATAGCGATCGCGTGTTCGCCTGTTTCCGAAGCGATCCTTTCAAATTGCGTTTCAGCGACGATTTCGATCCCTCGAATTGGAACGTTTCGCTCCGCGAGGGCGGCTATATTTCCTTTTCCGGCGAAATGGGGCAGTTGATCAAAGTCGTGAGCTTCGGCGGGTATCTCTTTGCGTTTTTCGAGCATGGGATCGCGCGCATCACCGCGTATAACGATCAAACGCAATTCATCGTCAAAAAACTCTATCTTTCGGTCGGAATGATCCAAAAGGACACGATTACCGTTTGCGGCGATCGGATCATGTTCAGCGCGGCGGACGGCGTCTACGTGTTCGACGGATTATCCGTTTCGAAGGTCTTGAAAGAGATCGAATCGCTCTTTTCCGCCGAGCAACCGGGCGCAAACGGTGCGTTTCATAACGGAAAATATTATCTTGCGTGCTCGCTCGATATGGACAGCGAAATCGCGTCCGCTCCGAACAGCTTGTTGATCTACGACGTTTGGAACGGAAAAACGGAGATCGCGCACGATTTGACGATCTCCTGTATGATCGGCGTTAACAACGAATCTTTCAGCGGCGTTATGGCAGAGGCGAATTATCCCGTGAACTTCCTCGGACTGGTGGACAGATCCGGCAGCGTGAATTCGACGGTTACATACAAATTATGGCGTTCGCCCGTAACGTCCTTCGGATCGAACCGAGGCAAGAAGATCTTGCGGGAGATTCGCGTTCGCGCGGAGGGAAGCGCAAGCGTCACCGTCGAACTTGACGGAACGGCTTACGTTTTCCCTCTTCATACGGGGTTGAATAAGGTCCGAGTGATGCGCGCGTTCGATAAACTGTCCGTGACGATCGCGTCGGAAAGCGCAGACGTGCGCGTGACCGAGGCGGATATGGTTGTGGATTTTTTCGGAGATTGATATGACTTACGAAAAAGAAACGTTTTTAAATACCGAAGAATTGATTGCAAAATACGGAAAGGAGGGGGCGGTCAAAAGCTCCCTTCCTTCGGGTAAAAGGGTCGGCGGCGTCCGGTTTCGCCTCGAATTCGCGTGCGTCGTTCGCTTCGAGATCTCCTTTTCGGGGCTGGACGGCTCTTACGTGCCGTACGTGGACGGCGTTCCTGTCGGCAAGAAAAAATCGCCCGCCTTCTGCCTGTCCCTTTCCCTCGAAAAAGGGTCTCATATTTTCGATCTCGTTTCGGACGGAAACCATAAAGGCGCGGCGCTCTCGGTCGCGGGTGCTTCGGTCAAAACGGCGGAACCCTATCGGATCGATATCGGTTCGGCGTATCTTCCGACCCGCGCGATCGCCTTCGTAAAAGCGGGCGAACGAACGATCGAGAAGTACGAGCGATCCAATATGCAAACGACCGTTTCGGAAATGAGCGTAACGCACGTGGACGCGGCGTTTTATTATAACAAATCTTCGTCCGCCTATGCGTCGGACCTCGTTTTGCTGTCCGCAACGACGGATAGCGCCGTCAAGGTCATAACGGGGGAGGACGAGAAAACGATCGCGGTCAACGGGCTCAAAGATTGCGCGCTGATCGACGGGCTCGGGCTTTCCGCCGGCGCGGATTTTCTTGCGGCGGTCGCGGATGCAAACGGCGTGTTGCGTTTCTATGCGTTTCCGTTCGGCGGTACGCCGACCGTTTGCGCCAGAGTGATCGAAGGGGTGACGAAAGTAAAAAGCGCGGGGCGAGGTTCGTTGTTGATGTATGCGAACCAAGACGGCGTTTGGAAAGCGATGCGGTTTTGGCAGGGAGGGCTTGAAAGCCTCGTTTGCGGCTCGAACTATTTTCCGTACGACGAATTGTCGGTCGTTAAAAACAAAACGCACGCGCCGACCTGCAACGTGGACGTCGATATGCGCTATCCGTTTTTTTACTATAAAAAGCCATCGAATGCGCTCGTCAAACGAAACGCCGCGGGGGAAGAACGCGTGATTTGCTATGCGGACGCTTACGTTTCCGGGGCGTTCGCCGGGTTTACGATATCCGAAAACGACGTCGGATATATGGAATAAAGGAGGTAATTATGAAATTCGGATTAACGGATATATTTCCGAAATCTTCGAGAATAGCGGACGAAAGTCCGGTGATCGACGCCGAGTTGCCCTCGAATCCGTCCGTTCCGATCCTGAACGGGCTCGAAAGCATCAAAAACAAATACGAAGAGGCCGTAAAGATCCGAGCGAAGGAGTATGCGGAAAGCCAAGTCGTCGCGCCCGATCTCGAAACGGACGACGAACTCATCGAAAAGGCGAAAGAGTCGATCGAGGGAAAGTTTGCGGATCAGAGAGCGAAGACGGAGCAAAAGGCGCAGGAAGAGCTCGAAGAATTAATCGAACGGAAAAAGGAAAAGATCAGCGATTATTCGGATAAGCTCCGAACTCTCGAACGCGAAAGCGCGTCCAAAGAGCGCAAAATGACCGAAGCGTTTTCCAAAAACGATATGACGCATTCTTCGACTTTCGAACTTCGTAAACAACAGTTGAAAGACGATTACGTTTACGATCGCGCGAAATTGGACGCCGATCGGGAAAGGCAGATCGCGTACTTGGATAAAAAGATCGAGAACGTCGAAGCGGCGTATCAAGCCGCGATTTCGTCTTTCGAGATCTCTTATGCGATCGCGTTGGAAGATAAGAAAACGTCGTTGATCGAAAAGAGGGATCGCCTGTTGAACGCTTTCGAATCGACGAAAGACGAAAAACTCGACAAGCAGGAAAAGGCGTTTTATAAAATCTACGAGAAAGAGAACGCCGAATACGAAGAAGCATTCAACGATTACAAGGACGATAAAAAGGAGAATTACGAGGAAAGGTTGCGTTTCGCGGTCGAAAAGACGAACGCGCTCACGAAGAGCCAAAAGGAGCGTTTGCTCAAAGAAAATAAGGACGCGCTTCGCAATTACCTCGGATTGTACTACAGGCGTTACTTGAAAGAGATAGGAGGTTAACTATGTGGGAAAAATTAGTGGAATATATGGCGTCGAACGGGGTTTGGGCGCTCCTGTTCCTCGCGCTCCTCGTCTATCAGTTGCAGGATAGCAAGAGGAGAGAGGAAAAGTACACCGCCACGATCACGAGTTTGACGCACGGGCTTTCCGCCCTCGAAGGCATCAAGCAGGATATCAAGGATATCATTCAAACGATCAATTCCACGATTTCCGTTGCGCAAAGCATTTTCCCGAGAAGGAAAACGCAGGTAAAGGAAGCGGAGATTGTAGAAAAAGAAAAAGAGGCGGAATCCAAATAAAAAAGGGAGTGCTCGGGCGTCGGGCACTCCTTCTTTTTTCTTCGCGATTTACGGAGCGAAAAACCCTTTTTCGGATTTATAGTATTGCGTTCCGTCCGCTTATCGTTTTACATTCTTTACGATCCTTCGAAAACGGCTGTTTTTCGACAAAGCTATATTGAAATTGGAGTATGAACATATTATAATATATAGAAAGAAATCCGTATCGTTGCGCGCGGGTGATTCGCTCGTCGAACGCTTTCGAAGGTAAAAACCGAAGAATCAACGTATAATAAAATGAACGACGCTATTTTGAACGAGTCCAACGACATTTATTCGATCGCGGAATCGAAAGCCAATCGCTTTAACGTTAAATGTATGACGTTAATCGCTTTTTTGTCGGTTTTTTGTTTGGGATTGAATGAGCTTCGGGTTTTCAGCATTCCCCGCGTTACGATGATGGTGACGATGTCGATCTCGTTCGTGATTTTTATCGCGCCCGCCGTTCTTTATTTGATCAACGATATCATTCTGAAAAAGAAATCCATTTGTTTCAGTTACGCCTATAAGGTCATGATCGTCGCGTTTACCTATCTCGGTGTAGGGGCGATCAGCGTCGCGCTTTCTTTCCACGCGATCATGCTTCTTGCGATTCCGCCTCTGATGGGCGCGCAGTATCACTATAATAAAAAAATGACGATCTTTATTTTCGTTGCGTCCTTGATCCTTGTGCCCATGTCCGTGTACGGAAGTTTGTATTTGGGGTTGCCGGATCGCAACTTGCTGAAAGAAACGATCACGTACGAACAGGCGTTGGATGTCGCGCAAAGGGTTAAAGTCATCTCGTCGGGTCGGTTGATTTCCGTCTTATTGCATTACGTTTTCCCGCGCTTGCTCGCCTTGATGAGTATCAACGTTTTGGCGCTCGGGATCTCGAAAAGGAATGCTCGTATGCTCGAAAAACAAAAGGACTTGCAAGACGTTGCGCAAGCGGAAATGAAACAGAAGAACGAAATGCAGATACACGTGATCGAGGATCTCGCGGGCGTGATCGAAACGCGTGACGTCGGGACGGGCGAGCACGTGATCCGCACGAAAAAGTACGTCGGCGTAATCGCGCGTGAGCTTCAAAAACATCCCGAATATATGGGCGTTTTGACCGATAAGGAGATCGACGAGATCGAGAACGCCGCGCCGCTGCACGATATCGGAAAGATCGCGATCCCGGACAGTATCCTTTTAAAACCCGGTCGTTTTACGCCCGAAGAGTTCGAGATTATGAAAAGGCATTCGGAAAAGGGCGGCGAAATGGTGGACAGCATTTTCGTAAACCTCGGCGACAAACCGTTTTTGGATAAGGCGTACGATATCGCGGTTTCTCACCACGAGAAATGGGATGGCTCGGGGTATCCGAACGGCTTGAAAGGCGAGGAGATTCCGCTTTCCGC
>DBVY01000045.1:633-820 GCA_002308575.1 Christensenella sp. UBA1252 | reverse complement strand
GAGGCGTTCCAAATCATTTTGAAGGACGCGGGCACCCATTTCGATCCGCATATCGTCGAGTATATCAAAGATATGGAAGGCGAGTTCGCGAAAATAGCAACGACGCCTGTCGAGCAACCCGAGTTGGCTGAGCATCGTAGCGCTTAAAGCCAAGATCGAATAGGTAGGGAACTTCCGTTTTTACGGA
>DBVY01000045.1:365-553 GCA_002308575.1 Christensenella sp. UBA1252 | reverse complement strand
ATGTACTTCGCGAGCTCGTTGAAGATGACGTCGAGTCCGTGGGCGCCAGCGTCGGGATATCCGATACTGCGCTCGCCGACCGTTCCGGCTCTGCCGAGGGTCGCAACGTGGGTCTTCGTGGCTTCCGCGCCGTCATGCGCCGCTTTCGCACCGAGATCCAAGCCTTCTTGGAGTTTCTTGCCTTCTTC
>DBVY01000045.1:0-299 GCA_002308575.1 Christensenella sp. UBA1252 | reverse complement strand
CCTTTGCCGAAGCTCTTCTTGCCCGTTTCGTAAACGCCGCGGTTCGCCTCTGTGAAGAGGAACGCGATGTCCGTCAGGTTAACTTCTTTCTTGCCGAGCATCGCTTTGCCCGCGTACTTGAACGCGCTGCCCCAAATCGGGCCGGACGCGCCGCCGCAATACTCTTTGATGATCTCGGAGCAGGAAACGAGGAATTCACCGATGTCGCCCTTCTTGCGGGTCGCCCAGTCGGCTTTGAGCTGTTTGAAGCCTTTCGCAATGCTCATTCCGAAGTCGCCGTCGCCCATCTTGTCCGCTTC
>DBVY01000046.1:17148-18300 GCA_002308575.1 Christensenella sp. UBA1252 | reverse complement strand
AATCGGAGGCAGGGAAGTAACCGTTGAAGTCGGCGCGTATTGCGAGCAGGCAAACGGCTCTTGCCTCGTAAGATGCGGCGACACCGCCGTTCTTACCAACGTAACGATGGCGGCTGCTCCGCGCGATGGGATCGATTTCTTCCCTCTCGGCGTGGACTTTGAAGAAAAGATGTACGCGGTGGGCAAAATCCCCGGCGGTTTCAAAAAGAGAGAAGGACGTCCTTCCGACAAAGCGATCCTCGTCAGCCGTTTGATCGACAGACCGATCCGTCCGCTTTTCCCGAAGGGATTGTTCAATGACGTCGCCGTGGTTTGCACCGCGATGAGCGTGGACACGGATATTCCCCCCGAGGTTTATGCGATGCTGGGCAGCTCGATCGCGCTTTCGATCTCCGATATCCCTTGGGCGGGCCCGACGGGCTCCGTCGTCGTCGGATTCGTGGACGGTAAGTATGTGATCAACCCGAATTCCGCGGAGAGAGAGAAGAGCCGTTTGCACCTCTCCCTGTCCGGCACGAAGGACGCGATCATGATGGTCGAAGCGGGCGCGAACGAGATCACCGAGGAAGAAATGCTCGGCGCGATCCTGTTCGGTCACGAAGAGATCAAAAAGATCGTTGCTTTCATTGAAAGCATCGCCGCCGATTGCGGCAAGAAAAAGACGACCAAAGTCGATATGTATTCCGTTCCCGAGGAGATCTCGAAGGCGGTTCGCGAGTATGCTTCCGAGAAAATGGACGCCGTCCTTTCTCACTTCGACAGGTATGAAAGACAAGCTGTCGAAGACGACCTCGATAAGGAAGTCCAAGAGCACTTTGCGGATATCTTCCCCGGATGCAAGAGGGAAGTGTTCGACGCGATGTACGCTTTGAAGAAAGAAAAAGTTCGCGCCAAGATCATCAACGACGGCGTTCGTCCGGACGGCAGAACCTTGAAAGAGATCCGCCCGATTTGGTGCGAAGTCGGCGTGATGCCCCGCGTCCACGGAACGGGCGTCTTTACCCGCGGTTCGACGCAGGCTTTGACGACCTGTACTCTCGGCACGATCAGCGAAGCGCAAAAGCTCGAAAGCTTGGATGACGACGTCTTTAAGAGATATATGCATCATTACAACATGCCGCCGTACTCCACGGGCGAAGCGAAACAACTCAA
>DBVY01000046.1:4808-17125 GCA_002308575.1 Christensenella sp. UBA1252 | reverse complement strand
AGACGTGAGATCGGTCACGGCGCGCTTGCGGAAAGAGCGCTCGAACCCGTTCTTCCTTCCGAGCAGGATTTCCCCTATGCGATCCGCACGGTTTCCGAAATTTTGAGCTCCAACGGCTCCACCTCGCAGGCAAGTATCTGCGGCAGCACCCTCGCATTGATGGATGCGGGCGTGCCGATCAAGGCGCCCGTCGCCGGTATCGCGATGGGTCTTATTAAGGACGTCCAAAGCGGCAAAGTCGCCGTTATGAGCGATATCCAAGGTTTGGAAGACTTCCTCGGCGATATGGACTTCAAAGTAGCCGGCACGAGAGAAGGCATCACCGCGATCCAAATGGATATCAAGATCAAAGGTATCGACGAGCAGATCCTCCGCACCGCGCTCGCGCAAGCGAAAGAGGGCAGAGAGTTTATTCTCGGAAAGATGCTCGCCGTTCTCCCCGAACCGCGCAAAGAGCTTTCCAAGTTCGCGCCGAAGATCATCTCCTTCTCGATCGACCCCGATAAGGTTCGCGAAGTCATCGGAAGCGGCGGCAAGACGATCAATAAGATCATCGAAGAAACCGGCGTTAAGATCGACATCAGCGACGATAACGTCGTCTTCATCGCCAGCCCGGACAGCGCAAGCGCCGACAAAGCGAAGAAGATCATCGACGCGATCTGCAAAGATCCCGAGAAGGGCGACGTTTACGAAGGCAGAGTCGCGCGCATCATTCCGATCGGTGCGTTCGTTGAGATCGCTCCCGGCAAGGACGGCATGATCCATATCAGTAAGCTTTCTTCCGAGAGAGTAGAGAAGGTCGAAGACGTCGTCAACATCGGCGACCTCGTCCGCGTCAAGGTCATCAAGATCGACGAGAAGAAACGCATTGATCTGCGCTTGATGGAGATTCTCGAGAAAGCAAACTAAGCTGCGATCGCATATAGCGGCACCTTTACCTTGTTCCAACTTAAAACCCCACAGTTACGTACGAGAAGTACGCGCCTGCGGGGTTTTTTCGTTGCGCCGCGTAAACCGTACCACTCTATGCGATCTCGCCCTGCGTTTGATTAAGGATCGTACTAATAAAACCCTATATTTTCGGAGCGCTCGTCTGTGTCGCATTCTCCGCGCTTATTCTTTGCCTTGTTCGTTTCTGCCGCATTGCGTAGGAAAAAGTACGCTCATTCGCCGCCTTTTTGTCGTTTCTCGTATCTGCACCACTCTCCGCCGTCGCGAAATCGGCGATTTTGGCGCATTCTCCGCGCGCTTCTTTAGTGTATTATATATTGATAAAAATGCCTTCCCGAAAAGGGAAGGCGTTGCGTTTTTAAGAATTTTGGCTTATTCTTCGTGGTATTCTTCAAATTTATGATTAGCTTTTCCTAAATTTTTCTTGTTGTGTTGGTGATTAAATTCAATTCAATGCTTCGCTGACCGTAACGAGTTCGAAGCCGTTTTCTTGATATGCCTCGATGATGCGAGGGAGGGCAAGGACGGTTTGATCTTTCGGGTGCATTAAGATCAGATCGCCTTTTTCGATGTTTTTGGTTGCGCGGCGAACGAGGAGATCCACGTCCTTGTCGCGCCAATCGATCGTATCTTTCGTCCACATGATTAATTTCAGCCCGAGTGCTTTGCAGGCTTCTTCGGTGTTTGCGCCGTAAGCGCCCGAGGGCGGCGCGAAGAGTTTGATGCGTTCGCCCGTAACGTTTTTAACGAGCCTCGTGCAGATCGCGATCTCTTCTTCGTTCTGTTCCACGGTCATTTTCGAGTGGTCTTTATGCAGGTATCCGTGGCAACCGAGTTCGTTTCCGGAAACCGCGATTTTGAGGAGCGTTTCGGCGTTTTTCTCCGCCCAGATACCGCCGATAAAAAACGTTGCTTTCGCCGAATATTTCCGAAGAATTTCCAAAATATTCTCAACGTTCTCCGCGCCCTCGTAAACATTGAACATCAAGGCGGCTTTTTTCTCGTTTGTAGCGCCTTTATAGATCGCGAAACCGCTTGCGTTAACCGTTTCGTTTTTCGGAGAAGAAGAAAAGACCGTCGCAAGCAGAAGCGCGCCGATCGTTAAAAAAACGGCGACCGCAGAAAGGATATCCGCCGTTTTTCGGTTTAAAGGTTTCTTTTTTGCCGCGTCTGTCGAAACTTTTTCCATACTCTAATGTATGCGCGCGCCGATAAAGTTATTAAAAATTTTTTTCAAGACTTTACATAGTAAATATATTTATGTATAATTGTGGTATGAGCGAAATTATAGGCTTGACGGGCGGTCTTCGCCTTGCATATATGAATCTCCCATACGTTCATTCGGTTTCGGTCGGCGTTTTCGTTAAAACGGGTAGCCGTAACGAAGCTCCCGAGCAAAACGGGATCGCGCATTTTACCGAACACGTAACGTTTAAAGGCACGGAAAAGCGCGACGCGTTTCGAATCGTTTCCGAAACGGACGCTCTCGGCGCAAACGTAAATGCGTTTACCTCGAAAGAGATGACCGCGTACTATTTTCAATGTTTGGACGACACGGTGGAAGCTTGCGCGGACGTTTTGTCCGATATCGTTTTGCATTCCGTCTATCCCGCCGAAGAGCTTGACAAGGAAAGGGAAGTCATTTTGGAAGAGATCAGCATGGTCGAGGATACGCCGGATGATCTTTCGCAGGAAAAATGCTCGAAAGCTTTTTGGGGCGAACACGCGCTCGCGCGCCCGATTCTCGGTTCCGAAGAGAACGTTTCCCGTTTTACGGCGGAGGATGTTCGCGCGTTCGTTTCCGAGCATTACGTTGCGGATAACGTCGTGATCGCCGTTTGCGGCAACATTTCGCGCGAAAAGGCGATCGATCTCGTTTATAAATATTTTACGTTTCCGTCAAGAAAAAAGCAGAGCGCGGAGTTTTCCGCTCCTTCCGCCGTCGGCGGCAGGATCGAAAGCGCGATCAAGGACGTCGAACAGGCGAACGTAACGCTTGCGTTCCCGTCCGTTTCTTCTGTGTCGGACGAAGTCCCGTCGCTCGCCGTTTTGAGCACGGCGCTCGGCGGAGGCATGAGCAGCCGCTTGTTTCAGGATATCCGTGAAAAACTCGGGCTCGTCTATTCGATCTATTCGTTCCCGTCCTTGTATCGAGATGCGGGCGCCTTTTGTTTGTATTTCGGAACCAATCCGAAGAAGCTCCGCAAAGCGGCGGATACCGTTAAAAAGGTGATCTCCGAAACCGTTTCGTTCGGGTTTACCGCGGAAGAGTTTTTTCGCGCGAAGCAACAAGTCCGCGGCGCGCTCGTAATGGCGGAGGAGCGCTCGCTTTCGATCTTGCGTTCGATGGCGAAAAGCGCTCTCTATAAAAACGAACCCTATTCCATCGAGGAAAGCCTTGCCGAGATCGAAGCCGTTTCGCTTTCGAGCGTAAACGCTTTGATGCCGCGCGTTTTTGATTTCGCTAAGGTAGGCATCGGTTACGTCGGGAAAAAGCCCGCCTTCGATCTGTCGGAGGTGTTTCAATGAGGAGAGAAGAAAGGATGCCGGAGCGTTCAAGAAGAAAACATAGTCAAGGGAAAACGATCGCGGTTATCGCCGTGCTCCTTTTTCTCGCGCTTTCTTTGATCGGTCTTCTCGGCGGACTTGGAAACGTGATCAAACGCTTTTTGACGGGAACGTTCGGCTTTGCGTCGTACGTCTTCGTCGCCTTTTTGATTTTGATCGCGATCGTGAAAGGATTCGGACTTTCCCGTAAAAAGGGAAGCGCTCGCTTGATTTCCTATGCGTCCGTTCTCGCCGTGCTCCTTCTTTTATACGCGCAGATCATAACTTCTTACAAATTTTTCGAAGCGCTCTCGTCCGCTTCCTATAAAGGCTATTTGTCCGCTTGTTACGACGCGGGGCTTAAAACCTGCGGCGGCGTTGTCGTCGGTGTGATCGCGTTCCCGTTTTTATCTTTGATGGGTAAGTATTCGGCGATCGCCGTTTCCGCGCTGTTCTTCATCGTTTTGTTCTTTGCGATCCTGCCTTTCCTGCGTGCAACCGCGAGCGATGAGCCTCGGGATAGCCGCGCGCCGCAAAAGAAGGGCGGCAAAGTGAAAGCATCCAAGGATTCCGCTCCTCTGAAATTGTTTGTGGATAAAGTTCGCGCCGGAGAAAAGGACGCCGCTGTTTTGAAGCAGAGAGGTCTTTTCGATAAAAAGATCGCCGACTTCGAGGTTTATAACGTAAACGATGACAGACCGTTCGCCTCTTTTGCGGGCGGAACGATCCCGGAGAGCAATCCCGATCGCTATAATCCCTATGCCGATTCGAACTCTTTCGATCGCGGTAGATCTTCCCGCGCTTCCGACCGTGACTACGATTACGACGATTTCGATGACGACGGAGAACTTTATTCGGCGAATTCGAACGATCGAATTGCCAAACCCATTGCGCGCGATCCCTCTTTCCGTGACGACCGCGGAGAGCTTCCTCTCTTTATGCGTCGTTTTAAGGACGATAAAGCGGAAGCGCCCGAAACGGCTTCGTCCGCGGAAGATCGTTTCAAAAGCGTTATGCCGGACGAGCCCGTTTATAACAACAAGGAATCGGAGCCTTCTCCCGAAAAGAAGGTCGAACCGCCGAAGAAAAAGGACGCGTTTTATTCGCCGCTTGTCAGTGATTATAAAAAGCGTGCTCCGTTACGGGATACATCCGATATTATTTCGGACGTTTCGGATTTGGATCGTCTGAACGGCCATTCCTCGTCCAACGATAAACGCGAAACTTCCCTCGCGGAAGAGCCGATCGAGCGGGAAGCGCCCGCGCCGATCGAAGCGAAACCCGAGCCTGCGCCCGTGCGCGATCGCTATCGTTTCGTTTTCCCGAAAGAGCCGACCTACGAATATAAGCAGGACGCGTTTACTTTCGAGAAAGAAGAGCCGAAAGCGCCGCCCGCATCCGTTTGGGAAAAGCCCGTTTATAAAGCTCCCGAGCCTGCGGAACCGAAGCCGATCGAGCCTGCGCCGATCTTCGAAAGAAAAGAAGAGAAACCTGCGCCGATCGAAGAGTCCGTTTGTAAGCCCGATGAGATCGCCGCCGAAGAGCCGGAACCGATCATAGAAGAAAAACCGGTCGAACCGCCCGTTTCCTATCAAAAACCGACGATCACGGCTTCGGACGCTTCCACAATGAAACCCGTCGAGCAGGAGTATCCCGCGCGCACATTCTCCGAACCCAAAGCGGAAAAGAAAGAGCCGATCGCGCCCGTTCGCCCGACCTTTGCGCCGCCGGCGCCTCCCGTTGAAAACGAAGAGGAAAACGTCCGCAAGCGCAAACCCCGTTCGGATATCGGCGGAACGCACTATACCGAGAGCAAGAAGCAGGAGAGCGCCGCCCCCGCGCCGCAATCCTCGTCCTTTATCCCACCGAAGAAAGCGGAACAAGTAACGATCGAAACGGTCGAGGAAGAGCTTCCCCCGCGCCCGTACACGGCGCCTCCCGTCAGTTTGTTGACCGATTATCCGTCGCAGACGGACGAAGAGGGCGTGGAAGAAATGGGAGAAAGGCTTACCCAAGCACTTGCTTCCTTCAATATCTCCTCCGAGATCGTCGATCATAAAACGGGGCCGACCTTTACGCAGTACGCAGTCACCCTCCCGGCGAGCATGTCGGTCAGTAAGATCACGCCGCTTGATAAGGATATCAAACGCAAATTGATGTTGGATCAGAAGAAAGATATTCGTATCATTTCTTCCGTTGCGGGATTCGACGCGGTCGGTATCGAAGTTCCGAACAAAACGCCGTCGATGGTCGGTCTGCGTTCGATGATCAACTCTCCCAAGTTCTCTGAAGAGAATAAATTGATGTTTGCGATCGGCGTGGACGTTTCGGGCAAACCCGTTTACGGCGATCTTTTGAAGATGCCGCACCTTCTCGTCGCGGGATCTACGGGCAGCGGTAAGAGCGTTTGTTTGAACGTCCTGATCTGTTCGATGATGTATCATTATTCGCCCGAAACCGTGCGTTTTATTATGATCGACCCCAAGAGGGTGGAGCTTGCCGTGTATAAGGATATGCCGCATATGGTTATGCCGAGCACGGTAACGGACGTCAACAAAGCGATTAACGCGCTGAATTGGGCGGTTACGGAGATGTATCGCCGATACGATCTTTTCCAAGAAGCGAATTGCCGCAATATTTTCCAATATAACGACAAGCAAAAGAAGTCGGGCGGCAAAAAGATGTATTACATCGTGATTATCATCGACGAAATGGCAGAATTGATGTCGCGCGCCAAAAAAGACGTCGAAGATAAGATCCAGTCGTTGATGGCGCTCGCTCGCGCCGCGGGTATCCATCTCGTAATCGCAACGCAACGTCCGTCCGTCGACGTCATCACGGGCACGATCAAAAACAATATTCCGACCCGTATCGCGTTTAAGGTCACCTCGATCAACGATTCGAGAACGATCCTCGATCGCGGCGGCGCCGAAGCCTTATTCGGTCACGGCGATATGTTGTACGTTCCGCCTGAGGGCGGCGAGCCGACCCGATTGCAAGGACCGTATCTCGATCTCGAAGTTTCGGAGATCGTGGACTTTATCAAAAAGCATAACGATTGCCGCTTCGATTCGAACGCCGAAAAGATCATTCAAGCGGAGAAAGCCGCCGATCAAGACGCATCCGCGTTGAACCTTTCGGCGGATCCCGGAAACGATGACGATCCTTTGTTTGCGGACGCGCTTCTCTCCGTGATCGATATCGGGCAAGCCTCTATTTCCAAGTTGCAGAGAGTTTTCCGTATCGGATATTCGAGAGCCGCAAGGATTGTCGATCAAATGGAAGAAAAGGGATATATCGGACCGACGGACGCCAGCAACAAACCGCGTGCCGTCTTGATCACGAGGGAAGAATACTTCCAATTGTACGGTGAGGACGGGATTGAAGGAGGAGAAGCGCAATGAAAGTAGGCGCGATCTCTCTCGGGTGCGATAAAAACCGCGTCGATACGGAAAACCTTCTCGGGTTCGTTTCGAAAGCGGGACACGAGCTCGTAAACGATATCAACGAGGCGGATCTCGTGATCGTCAATTCCTGCGCCTTCTTGAAAAGCGCGATCCAAGAGAGTTTGGAAGCCGTTTGGGAAGCGAAAGCGCATAAAAACGTAAAGTACGTCGTTTTAACGGGGTGCTTGCCGATGCGCTACTTAAAAGAGATCACCGCCGACGACGGTTTGACCGAGGTCGATGCGTTCTTGCCGAACACCTGTTACGAAAGGATCGGCGAAGTGATCGAACGGGTGCAAAGAGGTGAGCGCGTCGTTATGGAGAAGGATGATTCGCTTCCGAAAGCAAGTCCCGATCGCGTGATCACGACGCCGTATCATTACGCGTATTTGAAGATTGCGGAAGGGTGCTTCAACCATTGCACGTTTTGCGCGATCCCGTATATTCGCGGCGGATATCGCAGCGAAACGCCGGAGAAACTCCTCGCGGAAGCTCGCGCTCTTGCGAATCAAGGGGTCAAAGAATTGATCCTCGTCGCGCAGGACGTAACGCGCTACGGGCAGGATTTGACGCCGCCCCAAACGCTCGTTTCGCTCTTGCGTTCGCTCGTAATGCTTCCCGTTGAGAAGATTCGCTTGCTGTATTGCTATCCGGACGCTTGCTCGAACGAACTCATCGATCTGATCGACGAGGAGCCGAAGATCGCGAAGTATATCGATATGCCGATGCAACACGCGTCGAACGCCGTTTTGAAGCGAATGAATCGTAAGGATACGAAAGCGTCTTTGCAAGAAAAGATCGCGTACGTTCGATCGAAGAAAAGCAATATCGCGATCCGCTCGACTTTTATGGTCGGTTTCCCGGGTGAAACCGAAGAAGAGTTTAAGGAATTATGCGATTTCCTGCGGGAAGAAAGGTTGGAGAACGTCGGTTTCTTCGCTTACTCGAAAGAGGAAGGAACGCCCGCCGCGAAAATGAAAGGGCAGATCCCGCAAAAGATCAAGGCGAAACGCCTTTCCGTCGTACGCGGAATTCAAAGCGCGATTCAAACGGAAAAAGCGGAAGCTATGATCGGGCAAACGATCCGCGTTTCGTACGATGGGATCGATTACGACAAAGAATTGTTTTACGGGCATACCGATCGAACGATGCCGGACGTGGACGGAAAGGTGTATTTCTCGTCCGACCTGCCCGTCGAGATCGGTGAAACGTATCAAGTAAAGATCTTAAAAGTCAAAAAACTCGATCTTTACGGAGCAATAACGGAGGAACAAGAGTGAAAATCAATTTACCCACGAAGATTACTTTATCCAGAATACTTGCGGTGCCTTTGATCGTCGTGTTGTTTTACCTTTCTTTCCCGTTCCATTATCTGGCGGCGGCGATCGTCTTCGTTTTGGCGGCGGCTACCGATATGGTAGACGGACATCTCGCGCGCAAGCGTAACGAAGTGACCCCGCTCGGAAAAGTCTTGGATCCGATCGCGGATAAAATTCTCGCGTGTTTTGTGATGATCATGGAAGCCGCGTCGGGGGATATGATGTTTTTCTATCCTTGCGGCGTGATCCTTTCCATGGTAATCGTCGGGCGTGAAATCCTGATCGGCGCGTTCCGCACTCTTGCGGCGCATAAAGGCGCGATCCTTGCGGCGGATAAACTCGGGAAGCTGAAAACCATTCTTTTGAACGTATCGCTTCCGATCATTATGGTCGGATCCGTGCATATCGCCGTTAAATCGATCGGAAACGTGATCTTTGCGCTTGCCGCGCTGTTTACGGTGATATCCGGCGTAAATTACGTCGTAAAGAATAAACATATCTTTACGGAAGGTGGCAATCAATGAGCGAGATGACTCTCGTCTTTAAAGTCTTCGGATATTCGGAAGGCGAGATCGCGGAAAAGCTTGCTACTTGCGCCGCGATCAAAAAATCGAGCTGCGTCGCGCAGTATCTCGACGCAAAGATCGAGATCGTTTGCGAAGATGATAACGAAATCGAATGTTATTCCTTCGTTTATAACGCGTTTAAAGGCGCGGTCTACGCAGACGAGGATATTTCGCTCGGGAAAGCCGTGTTGGATAGGCTCACGCTTTACGGGCAAACGCTGTCTGTTGCCGAGAGTTTGACGGGCGGACTCGTTACGGATCGACTCGTTTCGATCCCGGGTGCGAGCGAAGTTTTGATCGAAGGGTTGGTAACGTACGCAAACGCTTCCAAAATCTATCGATTGGGCGTAAACGAATTTTCGATCCGTGCGCAGGGCGCCGTTTCCGCGGACGTCGCGAAGCAAATGGCGAAAGGATTGATCGACGCAGGCGCCGATTTCGCGGTTTCCACAACGGGGATTGCGGGGCCGGGTGGCGGCACCGAGCAAAAACCCGTCGGCTTGACCTATATCGGGATCGCGGACGAAACGGGCGTCAGCGCAACGGAATGCCTGTTCAAAGGCGACAGAAACGAAATTCGGAATTCGGCGGCAAACGCGGCGCTTTTTCTCTTGTGGAAAAAGATCGTTAAGCCGAACGATTTCGAGAATATGGTTATTGAGTAGATCCCGCGCAGGAAGCGCGCTACTTTATATAAATTATTAAATAGGAGAATCAAAATGGAAGAAAAAGTGAAAGTGACCGCAGAAGCCTCGGAGGAAAAGAGGCTCGAAGAAAAAAGAAAAGCACTTGAACAAGCGATCCAACAGATCGAGAAGGTGCACGGAAAAGGTTCGATCATGAAGCTCGGCGACGGCTACAACGTTAAAGTCGACGTAATTCCGACGGGTTGCCTTGCGCTCGATAACGCGCTCGGCATCGGCGGACTTCCGCGTGGCAGGATCGTTGAGATCTATGGTCCCGAATCGAGCGGCAAAACCACCGTTTCGTTACACGTGATCGCGGAAGCGCAAAAGCTCGGCGGAACGGCGGCGTTTATCGACGCGGAGCACGCGCTCGATCCCGAGTATGCAAAAAAGCTCGGTGTCAACACGCAGGATCTTTACATTTCGCAACCGGATAACGGCGAGCAAGCGCTCGATATCGCGGATTATCTCGTCAGAAGTAATGCGGTCGATATCGTCGTCGTGGACAGCGTCGCCGCGTTGACTCCGAAAGCGGAAATCGAAGGGGATATGGAGCAGTTGACGGTCGGTTCGCAGGCGAGATTGATGTCGAAAGCGCTTCGCAAGTTGACGGCTGTGATCAATAAGAGCAAAACGTGCGTGATCTTTATCAACCAACTTCGCGAAAAGGTCGGCATTATGTTTGGGAACCCCGAAACCACCCCGGGCGGTAAAGCGCTCAAATTCTATTCGAGCGTTCGTTTGGACGTCCGCAAGAAGGACGTTTTGAAAGACGGCGGCGTTGCGGTCGGTAATAAAACCACCGTGAAAGTCGTCAAGAATAAACTCGCGCCTCCGTTCAGAACGGCGGAATTCGAGATTATTTTCGGACAGGGCATCTCCAAAGAAGGCAGTTTGATCGATCTTGCGATCGATATGGGCATTTTACAAAAGAGCGGCTCTTGGATCAGTTATAACGATGAAAAGATCGGACAGGGCAGAGATAAAGTCATTACCCTGTTGAAGAATAACCCCGAACTTTACGCGGATATCGAAGCGAAAGTGAAGGAAAAACTCGGCGCGCCCGAGAATCAATAAGGAATTAAGCGGGAAACCGCTAAAATAAAATTGGAGGAACGAAAAGAATGAATTACGGAATTTTTCTCAACGTTTCTTCCGCTGTTATAGGGATATTGTACGCAGTCGTCGCATTGATCTCATTGGGGATCGGCGCCGCGGTCGGTTATTTCCTTTATAAATTGTTGGTCGAAAAGAAAGTAGGCAATGCAAAAGCGGAAGCAGCGAAAATTTTGGAGGAAAGCAAGCAAGAAGCCAAGTCCATGCGCAAAGAAGCGTTGATCGAGGCAAAGGAAGAACAGCACAGAATGCGTTCGGAACTCGATAAAGAGATCCGCGAGCGTCGCGCCGAAGTTCAAAAATTGGAACAGCGCATCGCTTCGAGAGAAGAATCTTTAACGAGAAAGGAAGATTTGCTCGATAAACGACTTGGTGACGTTGAGGACGCGAAACAGGCGTTGAACGTGCGCGAGCAGGACATCGTCAGAAAAGAAAACGAAGTTGCGGAATCGCATAACAAGATGCTCGAAGAGCTTGAAAAAGTATCGGGTATGTCGCGCGACGAAGCCAAGAAAGAATTGATGGATGGAATGCTCGAAGACGCGAAACGCGACGCCGTCCAACTCGCGAAAGAGATCGAAGCGGAAGCGAAGGAGGGCGCAGAACAAAAGGCGAAAGAGATCGTTTCGATGGCTGTTCAACGTTGCGCCACCGATCACGCGTCCGAAATCGCTGTGTCGGTCGTGCCCCTTCCGAACGATGAAATGAAGGGCAGGATTATCGGTCGTGTGGGTCGTAACATCCGCGCGTTCGAAAACGCAACGGGCGTCGACGTTATTATCGACGATACGCCGGACGTCGTTACGATCTCCGCATTTGATCCCGTTCGCCGTGAGATCGGTCGCGTCGCTTTGGAGAGATTAATGAGCGACGGCAGAATCCATCCCGCCCGCATCGAAGAAACGGTTGAAAAAGTCAGAAACGAGATCGACAACCAAATGAAGGACGCCGGTGAAGAAGCCGCGTTCGACGTTGCCGTTTACGGCTTACATCCCGAGCTCGTCAAGATCCTCGGCCGCTTGAAATTCAGAACGAGCTACGGTCAAAACGTTTTGAAACACTCGATCGAAGTTTCTCACCTCGCGGGTATTCTCGCCGCCGAGATCGGTGCGGACGTTAAAGTCGCGAAGAGGGCGGGTCTTTTGCACGATATCGGAAAAGCCGTCGACCACGAGATCGAAGGCACGCACGTTGCGATCGGCGTTGAACTCGCGAAGAAGTTTAAAGAGAGCGAAGCGGTTATCCACGCGATCGAAGCGCACCACGGCGACGTGGAAGCGAAAACCGTTGAGGCGGTCATCGTTCAAGCGGCGGATGCGATCAGCGGTGCAAGACCGGGTGCAAGACGCGAATCTTTGGAGAATTACGTTAAGCGTCTGGAAAGCATCGAAAAGATCGCGAATTCCTTCGACGGCGTCGAGCAATCCTTTGCGATCCAAGCGGGCAGAGAGATCCGCGTTATGGTCAAACCCGAAAAGGTGGACGATACGAAGACCTATTTCATCGCGAAAGAGATTGCCAAGAAGCTTGAAAACGAGCTCGAATACCCGGGTCAGATCAAAGTCAGCGTGATTCGCGAAATTCGTAGCGTTGAATACGCAAAATAGTAAAGCGGTTGAACTTGTAGCAAGGTTTCTTTTGATCGCATTTAAGCACGCACGTTGCGTGTTTGAATCGCGCAGATAA
>DBVY01000046.1:4663-4802 GCA_002308575.1 Christensenella sp. UBA1252 | reverse complement strand
AACTTTGGCAGGGGAGACGCGATTCGCGAGGAAAAATGACGGAATAGTGAGCGGAGCGTGCTTGCACGCGAGAGCGAACGTCACATGCAACGCGGATCCGAAAGGATACGCCTGTTGCGTGTTTGAATCGCGCAGATAA
>DBVY01000046.1:0-4647 GCA_002308575.1 Christensenella sp. UBA1252 | reverse complement strand
TGGCAGGGGAGACGCGATTCGAACACGCAACCAGCGGTTTTGGAGACCGCTGCTCTACCGTTGAGCCACTCCCCTATAACGAAAATTATTATAAAGCAGGGAAGACGTAAAGTCAAACGAAAAAATGAATAATTATAAACTTGGAATCATAGGCGCGGGCAACATGTCGACCGCAATTCAAAAAGGCGTTTTGTCATCGGGGCTTCTTTCCCCGAGTGAAATCATCGTAAGCGATCTTTCTTACGATTATCTCGGCAGAGCGAAAGAACTCGGCGTTCAGGTAACGACGGATAATGATGACGTCGCGGCTTCGGCGGAGTACGTTTTGTTCGCCGTAAAACCGCAAGCATTTCCCGATATCGCGAGCCTTTTAAAGGGTAAACTCACGGATAAAAAGATCATATCCATTATGGCGGGCGTTCCGATCGAAAAACTTGTTTCTTCGCTCGACGTTCAAAAGATCTGCCGCGTTATGCCGAACACACCTTGTATGGTGATGAGCGGAATGAGCGCGCTTTGCTTTATGAATTACGATGAGGAAGAGAAGAACTTTCCCCGTTCGGTTTTCTCCGGTATGGGCGACGTGATCGAACTTCCCGAAACGAAATTCGACGCCGTAACTTCTGTTTCCGGTAGCGGCCCCGCATATGCGTATATGTTTATCGACGGAATGATCAAAGGCGGTATGAACGGCGGATTGACGTTTGAGGAAGCGAAGAAACTTACGCTCGCAACGATCGTCGGCGGCGCTCGTATGGTCGAGAACTCCGAAAAACCGATCGAACGGTTGATTGACGCCGTTTGTTCCAAAGGCGGAACGACGATCCAAGCGGTCAACTATTATCGGAATGCGAATTTGACCGATATTATCGCCGAAGGCGTGGATCGTTGTCGCGCGCGCTCAATCGAAATGCGTTCTCCCTCGAACGATACGTTCGTTTCGATCTATACGGACGGCGCTTGCAGCGGAAATCCCGGTCCGGGCGGTTATTGCGCGATCTTACAGTCGAACGGACGCGAGAAGGTGATCAGCGGCGGAGAAAAGTCCACGACGAACAATCGAATGGAGCTTCTCGCCGTGATAGAAGCTCTGCGTTCTTTGACGAAGAAGTGCATCGTGGAAGTTCACAGCGATTCCGCATACGTGATCAACGCGGTTAATAACGATTGGTTGTCCGGATGGAAAGCGCGTGGGTTTCATAACGTCAAAAACCCCGATCTCTGGGAAAAACTTGCGTCGTTGATCGCCGCGCACGAGGTTCGTTTCGTAAAGGTAAAAGGACACTCGGATGATGAACTTAACAATCGTTGTGATGAGATCGCGAGAAAAGAATCACAGTCTTTTAGGAGCGAAGAATAATTGGAAAAGAATTCGGAAAATCAAATATACGCCGAAAAATCCGAACAAAGCGTGGAAATAAATCAAAGTGAAGAAATAAAAGTCGTCGCTGTGGATCCCAAAAAGATAAAGAAACAGCATGCGATCCGTCTTACCGTAACGATCGTTGCCGCGGTCATTACGGTTCTGTTTTTCTGGTTTTCGATTTCCCTGTTTTCGATTGCGGTTGCCGCTCTGATTTTTGCGGTGATCGTCAGCGTGGTGGCTCTCGCCGTTATTTCGATTTATAAGAATTGGGATACGCCTTATAAACTTTCGATCACTGCGCTGTATATTGCGGTTGTTTTGTTGATCGGTTTGTTTGCTTGTGCAAAATCCGGTTTATTGAAAAAGATCGAAGCGGAAGAAGACCTAATCAAGTATATCAACAATTCAGGCGGTGTCGTTGAAGTCGTTTTCGTCCTTTTGAACTTTTTGCAGGTAACGATCGTTCCGATCCCGAGTTCGATTACAACGACGGCAGGAGCGATTCTGTTTACGGGGATATGGAAGCCGTTGTATTTAACCGTGATCGGTCTTGTGCTCGGCTCTATGTTCGCGTTTTTCCTCGGCAGAGTGTTCGGCGTTCGTTTTGCGAATTGGCTTGTCGGAGAAAAGACGATCGAAAAATACAAGAGATTTACGAAGGGTAGGGATAAAGTCGTTTTGTTTTATATGTTTTTATTCCCGTTTTTCCCGGATGATTTCCTTTGTATTCTCGCGGGCATGACGAATTATACATACCTTGGTTTCTTCCTGCTTCAAATCTTTTGCAGAACGGTCGGAACCTTAACGTCGATCCTCATTACGAAAGGGATCGTTTCGATCCCGCTCCAAGGTCCGTGGCTCTTTCTGTGGGGATTTATTATCATCGTCGTCGTTTTCTTCTTGATCGTGACGATCCGATACAGCGATAAGCTCGAAGCGATCACGATGAAAGTCATTGATAAACTGACGTTCGGCTATACGGCAAAGTGCCGCGCGGCGAAAGAAGCGGCGGAAGCCGCCGCGCAAAAAGAAGTCGATGGAGATTCTCCGGAAACCGAAGCGGAATTTAGCGAAAAGGAGAATTCAACACAGTCGGACATACCGCCTCAAAAAGGAGATGAAAATGATACTTTCAAACATTAACCCAATTGCTTTCGAGATCGGATCGTTGTCCGTCAGGTGGTACGGAATCTTTATCACGAGCGCGATCTTGATCGGATATATTGTTTCCTGCGTTCTTGCAAAAAAGCGCGGGATCTCTTTCGATTTTATGTTGGAACTTTTCCTTTGGGCGGTTCCGTTCGCGATCCTTTTCGCGCGCTTGTCTTACGTCCTTTTTCACCCGAAGGATTTCGTCGTGCATTCTTTTGCCGATTTCGGAGAAATCTTCGCGATATGGAAGGGCGGCATTTCGATCCTCGGCGCGATTCCGGGCGGCGCGCTCGGCGCGTTTTTGGCGTGCAAACGAAACAAAATTCCGCTTATGGAAGTTTTGGATTCGGTCGCGCCCGGCGTCGTTCTCGGACAAGCGCTCGGGCGCTGGGGAAACTGGGCGAATCAGGAGCTTTACGGGAAACCGATCTTCGATAAGGCGTTTCAGGTTTTCCCGATCGCCGTCTACATAGACGCGGAAGGAGGCTGGTTTCAAGCCACTTTCTTTTACGAGATGGTTTTGAATTTGATCGGGTTCGGTTTGATCCTTTTCATCTTCTTCCGCTCGAATAAAAACCTCGTGACGTTTATGAGCTATTTAACTTGGTATATGGTCGTTCGCGCGATTATGGAAGTTTTTCGAGCGGACGCCGTCAGCGTCGGAAGCGTACGAATCGGCGTTTTGGGTTGTGCGATCGCTGCCGTCGCTTCGTTGGTCGTCACGATCTTGATTTGCGTCAGAAAAATTAAAACGGGTACACCGAGAATTCTTACGGAAAAAGGAGAAATACAATGAGAAATTTAACGCTTTTGACCGATTTTTACGAGCTTACGATGATGTACGGCTATATGAAATGCGGCAATAAGGACAGAGAAGCCGTTTTCGACCTCTTTTTCCGCGGTCGCGAAGAGCTTTCTTACGCCGTTGCGGCAGGGCTCGAACAGGCGATCGATTACATTAAAAACATTCATTTCAGCGACGATGATATCGAGTATCTGCGCGCACAGAATTGTTTTGACGACGAATTTTTGTCCGAACTCAAAACGTTCAAATTTACGGGCGATATTTACGCGGTTAAAGAGGGAAGCATCATTTTCCCGTACGAACCTCTGATGATCGTTAAGGCGCCGATCTTCCAAGCGCAATTTGTGGAAACGGCGTTGCTGACGTTGATCAATCACCAAACGTTGATCGCCACGAAAGCCTCGAAGATCGCGAATAACACGAACGCCGCCGTTTTGGAATTCGGTCTTCGCCGCGCGCAAGGACCGGACGCGGGCATTTACGGCGCGCGCGCCGCGATCATCGGCGGATGCGTCGCAACCTCCAACGTGATTGCGGGAAAAATGTTTAATATCAAAGTATCGGGTACGCATGCCCATAGTTGGGTTATGTGCTTTCCGGACGAATTGACCGCGTTCCGTAAATACGCCGAATTGTATCCCGATAACTGCCTGCTTCTCGTTGACACGTACAACACGCTGAAAAGTGGCGTTCCGAACGCGATCAAGGTTTTCGACGAACTCAAAGCGAAAGGGCATAAACCCGTCGGAATTCGTATTGATAGCGGCGACCTTGCCTATCTTTCGAACGCGGCTCGCAAAATGTTGGACGAAGCCGGTTATCAAGACGCGATCATTTGCGCGTCGGGCGATATCGACGAAAACGTTTTGATCGCATTGAAGAGCCAAAACGCAAAGATCGATACCTATGGGATCGGAACCAAACTCATCACGAGTTTCTCGAACCCGAGCCTCGGCGGCGTGTATAAACTTTCCGCGATCGAGGACAACGGCGTGCTCGAACCGAAAATCAAAATCAGCAACACGGCGGAAAAGGTTACGAACCCGGGGCTGAAAAAAGTCGTCCGTTTTTACGATAAAAAGACGGATCGCGCGATCGCCGATTTGATTATGTTGATGGACGAAAAGAACCCGGACGGTTCTCCTTATACGATCTTCGATCCCGAAAATCCGTGGAAAAAAATGACGATCGAGAATTATTACGTAGAAGAACTCTTGGTCAAAGTGTTCGAACGCGGCGAACAGGTTTACAATTCGCCGGATATCAAAGAGATCGCGGCGTATCATAAAGAATGCTCTTCGAGATTTTGGGAGCAATACAAGCG